>NZ_JBFTSN010000073.1:0-22659 GCF_056400045.1 Paenibacillus sp. 01L418 | reverse complement strand
GTTTAAGCGTGAGCGACTGGATGTGGTGCAAATGTTACTTTTCCGCCTGCTAATGATGCCACTCTTGCCAATGAATGTACAAGATAACCATGCTCGATCAGCTTTTCACGTCCTGGCTGGAACGCCTTCTCGATCACGATGCCAATTCCGGCTACCGATGCACCCGCTTGCTCAACGATTCGAGCCAAACCAAGTGCTGCATCGCCGTTTGCTAGGAAGTCATCTATAATGAGGACACGATCTTCAGCTGCCAAAAACTTGCGTGAAACAGTAACTTCACTTTCCTCTTGCTTCGTAAAGGAATAGATTTTCTCGGTATAGAGATCATCCTTAAGTGTCAGCGACTTGCGTTTACGCGCAAATATTAACGGCACGTTCATTTGCAGAGCGGCCATAACCGCAGGTGCGATGCCTGAAGACTCCAGTGTAAGTACCTTCGTAATTCCTTGCGCTTCGAATAGGGAAGTGAACGTTTTACCTATGGCAAGCATAAGCTGCGGATCTACTTGATGGTTTAAGAATGAATCCACCTTCAATACATTGTCATTAAGGACGATTCCTTCTTGCATGATTTTTTGCTCTAATTGCTCCACAGCATTTTCCCCCATTTTTATAAAATATTGTTGACTATTCCAGCTTACTCATGATACGATATTTTTTGTTAAAACATGTTTTGCGGTCGTGGCGGAATTGGCAGACGCGCTAGATTCAGGTTCTAGTGGTGTAACAGCCGTGGAGGTTCGAGTCCTCTCGACCGCATCCTTATTGGGTTTATAGACTATTTTAGACGATGTTTAATCTAGAGGTCAATACGAGACCCCGTTTTGTAAATTTAAACCACTTTGATATCATGACACTTAATTCATGATAACGAAGTGGTTTTTTTGTTGCGTAAATTTGCGATTCACTCATTGCAATTGAAAATAGATGTTCATAAAAGTCAGTTTTCATTGGCTATTCAATCATTCATGTGGTGATTTGTTAAATGAGCAATCTCTATTACTCTCTCCATTGTAATTCCTTCTCTTTGTTCAACTGCAAGTGGATGATCAGTCTGTTCTAGTTCTATTAACGGAACGGCGCCAACTTCTTGTGTATGTACCATTGTTTTCAACGACAGTGTAGATATTGGATATATTGAAAGTTCCGTCGACAACCAGCCAAAATATGGTTGTTCGTTTTCTCTTCCTTGTACATTCAATAATTCATTGGATTTCAAAAAATTTTCGCCACTAAGTGAAACCCAAACACTCCATATAAATTTTTCATTACTATCAATAATTGGTATTTCAATGTGTCCCCTAATATAAAAAAATTGTTCATCAATTACGCAAAAATCTCTAATTAACTCTGTTCTTTGCTCTTCTGGCACCTTGTAAAAATAGTCTGGTGCTTCAATTCCGTAACATAAAGGGACTTCAATTAATTCATTGTTGCAATGAGGGCATTTCATCGTTTCTACTCCTGCCTGTTTTCTAATATTTTTATAACCACTAAATTATGTTAATTCTTAAAGCACTTTACTTCTATATTCTACCGTATATAATTGCATTTTCTCAATAATAATCCGTTCTATTGTACCATATTGCATTTCATTATTCAGTCATAAAAACTACTAGGTCAACAACGGTTGAACGAAATTAGTTGTTGTATATTAATTCATTTAAATGCATAATAATTCCTAAGAATAAACTAATAACTGGAGGCATTATGCTATGAACATAACGTGTGAGTCGGATAATATAGAAGATTATTTGGAGGAAACAGAAGACATCGATTTCAGTCACCCGACAATCAACAATTTATCAGATGGATTATTTTCTAGATCTTCTAACGAAGTCGATTTTATAAAAAATGCTTACGAATTTGTTCGAGATCAAATAGCGCACTCTTGGGACATTCAAAGCAATCGGATAACATGCAGCGCTTCAGAAGTCCTATTTTATAAAGAAGGTATTTGCTACGCCAAATCAAATTTATTATCTGCACTGTTACGAAGCAAAGGGATTCCAACAGGATTTTGTTATCAACGACTTACAATTGGGGATACACCCGACACAGGATACTGCATTCATGCTCTTAATGCCGCCTATATAAACAGCATTGGAAGATGGGTTCGCTTTGATGCTCGTGGAAATAAAGCCGGCATTGCTGCAGAGTTTTCTTTAACTGAAGAAAAATTAGCTTTTCCTATACGGCAACAATATAACGAGATAGACTATTTAGAAATATATAAACAGCCTAACTCTAAAACGATTCAAGTACTTAAACAAAGTACAAACGCTATTCATATGTATTTGAATGGATTGCCTTACGTGCTTTAGATTCATTTTGAGGCACTTTTCGGCATCCAAAAGTATTGTTTAATAATTGTCGGGTGGAGCACTTAGTCTTGTATCCGGTCTAAAATATTTAATATAGTGGTGATAAAACGCCGTTTCTTCAAACCCAAGGCTTTCATATAACGTTTTCGCAAAATTACCTTTTGCAACGTCAAGGATTACCTTTTCTTCACCCCTGCTAATGATTTCATTAACAAGGTATTTCACAAAAACTCTTCCATAACCGCGTGATTGATGTTCTATGGAAATAGCAACGGTACATATTTTATTCCCTTCAATTTTTCCTATTGCTACTATAGTATTATCAACTATCATGACAAACATATTATTTTTATTTTGGGCAAACTGCTCGCGTTCCCATTCCACAGGCTTATAAAAAAACGAAGGATACAATCCTATACGCTGTCGCATATGATAGAAAGCTAATTCGCAAATTCTATCCCATTCAAAATAATCATTCTCTTCATAATTTCTAACTATGATGTTATCTGAAGGGAATGATTCACCCTTACGCTCCATAATGTAAGAGGATAAATATAATCTGTATCCATTATTGTCCAAAAGATTAATTAAATCAGTGTCACGATGAGAACACGTAAATAGGGTATGCTCTATTTTTTCATTAGGAATAAGCATTTTTTCATATTCTTGAATTAGCATTGAGCCGATATCCGCTGCTTCATGCTCTTTGTTCACATATAATATGGCCTGAGGTTTTCTGCCGAAACCATTAAATGAAAGAAACCCAATGGTTGTAGTGTTATTAAGAGCAACCAAGATATTATCTTTGTTACCTTTTTCATCATTATAAAACATATTCAATAGATGATTGTAGTTAAGCAGCATGCGTTCGATTTGAGCTTTATCTCTTTGAGGATCATATTTTTGTATAATAATTTGGTTCAATACTCACACCTCGATTCTGTTTTAGTTCAAACCATACACTTGTCAAAAACTCTTTCGAATTCCTCATTTTTAATTTAATGTCCAATTACCTCTTCAATACTTCAACAAAACTCTATTAACTCTTAAAAAAATAATCTATTTATGCTGTCATTGATTTTCTTGTCTACATTCTCTCTATCAGCACTGCCTTGATCATAGGCTTTATTTAATTCTTCAGCAATTTTCTCAGCAAAAATTTTATCCTTCATTCCTTTTATGATTTCTTTTCGGCCAGCTACAATATCCCATTTCTGTTCTATCGCATTTAGTTTAACATCATAACGCATCGAATGATCTCCTCCAAATATAGCTCTTATTATAAGATGAAATGATTAACCTTTTCTCCCAGTATACAACAAACCCAACACCTTGGCGGTATTGGGTTTATTGTATTTGTATCGCTTTCAAATTGTAGCAACCCCATCATTTCAAATAAGGATTATTTGCAATCAATTTCACCGTTCGCTCTGCCAAATGAGAAAGAGACACGACGCCGAAGCCATCTACGCCGGAACGAATTTTATCGTTTAGCGGCTTCACCCATTTCTCGGGTAGTTGGCTCGCACCTTTTTGCATACCTACGATAGAACCTGCGGTAGCCGCATTGCAATCCGTGTCAAAGCCCGAAATGATTGCTAAACCTATTGTTGCTTCCAGATCACCTTCACCATAAAGCAGAGAAGCGGCCACAATCATCGCATTTGAGATCGTATGGCACCAATGATGTGCATTGCTTTCATCATATTTATGGTGAATACGCTCAACTACTGAATCGAAGGTCACCTGCTCCTCATACCAGCGTAACACCGTCCGAATATCGTCTGCAAGCCGGCAATTTGCAGGAATTTGACCGAGACYGGCTCTGATCACATCCTGCCTGTTGTCCGTCACAGCAGCCATGGCCAGCATAGCTGCAGTCCACATCGCGCCGTAGATGCCATTTTTCACATGCGAGATCGAAGCGTCTCTCCAAGCCATTTCAGCAGCTTTCACTGGATTCCCAGGATTAATATAGCCATACAAATCAACACGAATTTGAGCGCCAATCCACTCTCTATAGACATTTCGATATGTAGCTGAGAGTGGTGGATCTAAGCGATTAACGAGATTCCGGTAAGCAATGCGTTCTGCAGTACAGGTGYGCAGCAAAGGCAACAGGTTAAGCCATGTTTCTGCTACATCGTCAGGAGAGAAGTCATAGCCGAATTTTTCTAATACAGCAAGGCTGATGATTGTATAATTCATATCATCGTCCTCGACCATATGCTTCACATTATTAATCCAGCTTACGAGCTCGTTTCCATACGACCCGCCTTCGTTAATGACGCCGTACTTCTCCGCAATTTCAGGATCAATTTCAGATGAAATATAATAATGAACTGGAAGATTGTTTGTTTCCTTTAACAAGCCTGTAATACGTTCCTTTCTCCACCCTTCGATCGGCTGCCCCAATAAGCAGCCTGCGGATCGACCGAGCCATGCACCATACATTTTATCCGCTAAATCTTCATATAGAGCAGGTTGATTCACCGGGAATTCGGCAACTGGTCGTTCCGCTACTATTTCCGTCAGGTTAGAAGGCTCAACAAACGGGAAGTCAGCTCTTAAAGGCAGCTCTCCCATTTCGTCGATATAAGCCGCAGCCATTTGTTCACGTTGCGGGTCATTCCACGGCATGGAAGCCAGCTTCTCATACGTAGCAGCCAATTCTGCGCTGATCTGTTTCCCCTCATCCATTGCCTGCTGCCTTTCAATTTCAACATGATGGCTGTATTGCAAGTAATACTGCTCGGAGGCTTTCATGAACGGCATTCACTCCTTTCAGGAACCGTATTATAGCTGCAAAATCATACCGTCAAAAGCTACTATGATATCCTCTTGATCAAAAAACTGCGTAAGATCATCGTGCAGCAGTCCTATATTGTGAGAGAAATGTGTGACCACAACCTTGCTTTCCCGGCTGAATATCCCATTGCTGCGTAACCGATTCCTAATATCAAGAACAGCTGCGATGTTGAGATGTCCGCCTGTAAACGGCAGATGGCCGTTCGTACAATCCAATATGGCGAGGTCCAATTTCGTCTGTTCCAGCCATCGCCATGTTTCTTCAGGAAGAAGCCCGGTATCGTGTCCATAAAAGATGCGCTTCCCATCCTTTTCGATTAGAAAGAGCAAACAGGTTTCATCCGGATCATGATTAGCCGGTAGCGCCGTCACCTTGGCATTTCCGGTATCGACGGTTTCGAACAGATCTATTTTTCGCAGCACCAACCGCTCCGCATCTGGTCTTCCAACAGCATCCCGGCATTTGCGAATGACAGCATCGTGGCCGTAAACGTGTAACGGCGCATCCAATCCATGAGCATAAACAGGCATCCGCAGCTCCAAATCCTCTGCACGAAGATGATCCAGATGCGTGTGCGTGATGAACAAATCCTTCACAAGACCGAGATCGATGCCGCCCGTCAAAACATGATGAAGCGTATCTGGCGGAAAATCAACCTTCAACACGCCATCAATAAGGACGGAGCTCCGTGTTCTCACATTTTTACCGCCAAGCTCTCTTGCCTTCAAGCAGTGCACACAACGACAAAACATCGCAGGAAAACCTTCCGCAGCAGCAGTGCCAAGAAAATGCACCTTCACAATATATCTCCTTCCAAATCGTTCTTAAGTTTTGGTCGTAGACAGAATCAATTAACTATCCTTTATCATTTAATGCTTTCTTAAAGGCCGGCCACTATTCGTGTTACATGATTAACTGCTTCAATAGAGCCAAACTTAGGCTCTTCTTCGCCTTCGAACTCTACGGTAAGCCACCCGTCAAAACCGGATTTCTTCAGCTCGCCGAAAATATATTTCAAATCGACAGCACCTTCTCCAGCAATTTTCCCTAAAAACAGTTCCCCCGTTAAAGCCCGAGTGACGCCGCCAGCCGTACCTTCCGGCACTGGTAGAAAGTCTTTAACATGCACATGACCAACATACCCATTCAGCTCATCAATCGCATCGCTAGAGCTTTGGCCAACGAGCAGAAAATTTCCGGTATCGAACGTGCTTCGCAGTGCATGGGAATTAATCTGTTGGATAATAGCCATAACCTGGTCGCTGCGTCCTGCAAATAACCCGTGATTTTCTAGGCAAAGTGTTACACCCTTCTGTTCGGCATAATCAGCCGCTGCACGAAGTCCATCAATTACGAATTGCATTCCCTGCTCAAACGAAATGGAGTCATTGGGCAAATCCCCTGAGAATACACGAACGACCTTTGCTCCAAAATGAACAGCCGCGTCGACAGCATCCGTTACTTCCTTTAATTGTGCTTGCCTTTGTGAATCATCTGCTACCACAAAGTTGTTGCACGCGCTGAAGCACGCAACCTGCAAACCATATTTACGAAGCGCTTCATCGATTAGTGGGATATCCTTCTCCTTTTCCTTCCAAAAACAACTGAGCAGCTCCACTCCCTTAACCCCTGTCTCGGAGGCAAATGCTAGGAAATCAACGGTATCCCATTTTCCCTCGTACCAATATTTATGCACGCTCCACATACTCAAGCTAACGTTCAAACCAATCACGCTCCTCATGGAAATTAGAAGTGCCAAATCAAACTTGATAGTCTGCTGAACGATATATCGCTTCAGTCAATTGGATAACCTTCCTAGCATATTCTCCCGATACCAATATTTCATGTTCTCCTCTGATCGCGTCAATGAAGCTTTTGTCCTGATTCGTGCTTTGAGCTGGCAGCTGAACTGGCAGAACGCCATCCTTATAGGTTGAAATTTCAATTCTGCCATTCTCGAGATAGATCACGCCTAAATCGCCGCAGAAGGAATAAAACTCCTTATAGCCCGGTACATAACCAATAATGTTCAACGCAGCAATGGCACCCTCTTCAAAGGTGATGCTCGTAAAAGAATCGATTTCCACCGGTGCACCATGGCTACTAAGCGTCGACTTCACCTCAAGCGGCGTAAGGCCTGTCGTCCATAACAGAACGTCAATAATATGGCTGCCTGAATCCATTAGCATACCGCCACCAGAAAGCGCAGCATTTTGTCGCCATGTGCCTGTTTGGCTGCGTTTCCAATCCTGATAGAGCGTTGCGTTAATCGAGCTTAGTTTGCCAATTACGCCATCTGCTATCGCTTGGCGAATAAAGATGAACTCCGGTTGGAAATGCCTTTGGTAGGAAACCTGAAGCAGCCTCGAATTTGCCTCTGCAGCATTTATTAATTGCTCAGCTTCTTGGGAGGTGCAGGTCATCGGCTTCTCAATCAATACATGACAGCCTGCGTTCAATACATCAAGTGCTTGGGCAAAATGCAAAGTATGCGGTGAGCATATAATAACGGCATCCAAGCCGCCTTCTTCGAGCATTTCTTTATGGCCTGCGTATCGTCGGGTATTGGTCAAATGGAATGTTGATAGAAACTGCAGAGCAGACTGTTCATTTGGGTCTGCCACTGCAACGATTTCCACGCCTTCCAGCGCTTGCATCTGACCAGCATGAAGCTGTGCGATACCGCCAGTACCTATAAAACCAATATGAATATTTTGCATTTAATCATCTTCACTCCCCATGAGTAATGATTGCTGCGTTCTTGCTCAATAAACTCCTAGAATGGACAATCTCGTACCATTTGGAATCACATTTGCGGGTCTATCCTTAAACAACCATCTCTCCGGCGTATCACGAATATCACTTAGTTCTAGCACAAATGAAGCTGCCGGCAGCTGTTCCCAACGAAGAATAACTCTATTTCCATCAACCGCTATACGATCCCATATCAGAGAAATAGAAGCGCCGTTATTCCAAAGCTTGTAGCAGGAATCATTCATAGCCGAGTGTTCGTCAATCCGTTTGTTGAATGAAATCACAATTTCGTTTCTGCTTCTCCGTTCAGTTAGCATGGGAAACGGCTTATGATCATACATATAACCGCCTGTATGATACTCATAAGCTGTCCAAGATGCATAGCCGAGCGCAAAAGCCGTTTGACTGAATGTCTCCAGCCATTCCCCGCTTTTAATCATTGGTTGTGCAGAACCGATATCCGCCTGAACGGCTAATGGCAGCTCGGGAAATCGCTCCTTGATCTGATCGACAAAGGGCTGGTAGCCTTTAACGTAATCAGCTGGCAGATCACCGCGCAGCCAATCGGGCCAATGTGTTTGCAAGAAATGGATATCGGGCTTAACCTTTTCAATCATCGATGGAGCATCGAGGCCTTGGTCTTCACGGAGTCGTTCAACGCTATCCTGTCCTGCATTAATCGCAAGCGACCAAGTGGCGACAACGATATCTGGCCTAACCTCACGAACGCCTCCTTCTCCATTTATCATTTCATTTATAAAGCCATTGACTGCTTCTACACGGAATTCGATCCACTTGTTGTAGGTTTGAACATCCCGAAGGTAATAGTTAGGAGCAGCTGCATTTGTAAAATCAGGCATATCTACTCCGTAACGTGCTCGGAACGCCGACTTAGCAAGCGGCCCAACATCTCCGTAAACCCCTCTCTCAATCCCGCCCCACTCTGGAAAATACGGTTCGGCAATTTCTATCCCGTCAAAAGGATACTCCGTCACAAGCTTAGCCATCGCTGATTTTTTCCACTGCACGTAGCCTTCACTAAATGGCGACAATCTCCAGAAGCCGTCATTCGGCTCCTTAAGCAGCTTCATCTGCCAAGAAGGCCATTCTTCTGGAAACCTGTCGGTAGAGAAGGTACCGTTTCCTATCACCATCGCCCACACCGGAATTCCATTTTGACGGAAGGCGAGCAGCAAGTCCTTCTGAATGACATGTTCATTTACAACAAAATAATGGACGCTTTGATACCCTGCAAGCATAATTTCTTCAACAATACTCTCTGGCGACCTTTGCTGATAATAGGGAAATGAGGGATCAATCTGGATGCTAGGACCAGAAACGGCTTGGTTGCGAAATGAGTCCTTAAACAACGTAGACAACCATTTATACCTCCTTTTTCCAATTTCACTTGTAGTGTACCACCTATTAATTGATAACGGAATATTTTTTTATTTATTTTAAATTTTTAGAATAAATCCTCCAATCGTTTCAATTTCGACTTTTCTAGTAGAACGAGACCACGCCTCATAAATGATCATCCAACAGCTGATGTGAGATCTCATAATCCAATTTTTATGACCATTTTAGTGAAAAAATCCTTTTTAAATTTTTTTTATAAAAAAATATTCCATTTACTCAGCTTGATGTATAATAGGTGTAATTCATCATTTATCCAAAAATGGAGGTCATTGTATGAGTAAAGTCGTTTACCTTCCGCTAGACGAACGTCCTTGCAATGCAAAATTTCCACAAATGATAGCTGCAATCAGCGATCTCTCGCTCGTCGCTCCGCCACTAGACTTGCTCGGAAGAAAGAAACAGCCTGCCCGCTATGAAGGGGTACATGACTGGCTCATGCAGCAAGCTGTTGATGCAGACTACTTGATACTTTCCGTTGATATGCTCGTTTACGGCGGCATTGTTCCTTCCCGTCTGCATCAATTATCGCTTCAAGCATGCATGGAACGTCTTCAACTGCTTGAGCAGCTGAAGCAGCGCAATCCCGCACTTCGCATTTATGCGTTCAATTTAATTATGAGAGCCCCAGCTTACAACAGCAGTGACGAGGAACCTGATTATTATGCGCATTATGGACACTCGATTTATCGCTATGGCTGGTTAAAAGACAAGCAGACTTCAGAGCTGCTGAACGATGATGAACAAAACGAATGGCTTCAGCTTCATAGCTCTATACCAAGCGCCATTCTAAATGACTTTCTACAGCGCAGAGAAACGAACTCACAAGTAAATGAGCATATTATTACACTCGTACAATCCGGCATCATTGATCATCTTGTTATTCCTCTGGACGATAATTCGAAATACGGCTTCAGTCCAATGGAGCAGCGCAAGCTTCTTATCTCGGTAGAGGAGTACAATCTCATGGATAATGTGCTTATCTACCCTGGTGCTGACGAAATAGGAAACATCTTATTCGCCAAAGTGTTTTGCACGATCAAAAAATATCAACCTGAGGTTTTTATTCGTTACTCCTCGACACTTGGGCCAACGATCATTCCGAAATACGAGGATCGCAGTCTGAATGAAAGCATAAAATCTCACTTAACTTCAGGAGGCGCCTTCATGGGTGATTCCTCGATGACAGCCGATTTTGTACTCATGGTACATTCTCCTCCAGTGTCTTCGCATGATGCAGCTGAATCACCAAATTTATACCGGGATCGTCACCGTTCCTACTTCTCTGAGGTACATATAGCTGAATTCGTTACGGCGATTGAAGCGATAGCTAATAAAGGGGGCATGGTCGCACTGGCGGATGTCGCTTCATGCAATGGCGCCGATAATAGTCTCTTAAAGCTGTTATCCAAGAAAAACCTAATTTCCCGCCTCTCCGCTTACGCTGGCTGGAATACGTCCGGCAATACACTCGGAACAGTGATAGCGCATGCCATCGTAGCTTCCTACTATCGCCAACAAAGCAATAACCAAGAATCAAGCACACAGATGAGCGAGCATTTCATGCTCTATCGTTTGATTGAAGATTGGGGTTATCAAACGATCGTAAGACAGGAAGTCGCTCATCACTTGCCAGAGCTCGGGGCCAACTACTTCGATGTGAGCCAAGTTAAAGAGCATGTATCTCAGCTCATCACCCAAAAGCTGCAGCGCTTCTGCAATGATTATTTAGCTGAACTCGCTGAGGGCAGGATCGACGAATTAAAAGCCGATCTCCCTTGGAATCGCATGTTTGAAGTCGATTTATCCTTATAGCACAGCGCTCGCAAGCCATCAACATCAGATATGAAAATGCTGTTCCAAGGCTTGCCCGATGGAACAGCATTTTTAATAATCCTTTAAAGCTCAGCTAAACTGAATTTCTTCACCCTTCTCTGCTGATTCGTATATGCCGCACAGCATTTTCATCACCTCAAGACCATCTTGTACTGGACTTAATGTTTCTTTTCGTCCGAGACAGCTGTCGATGAAATGGTTGATTTCATTTTGGAATCCGCTGGCGAAATCAAAGCCTAGCTGGTCAACCTGCGGCGTAATGTTCAGAATCGTATCATGTTTCTCCGCAACGATGAACAGCTCCGGCTCGATTTCGGCGCCGCCCTTGTCACCAAAAATTTTAACGGTAATCTCATCTTTTTTGGCATGCAGCGTAAAGCTTACATCAACCAAAAGTGATGCCCCGTTGTCGAAACGGATAAGCGCGTTTGCCAGATCCTCAACGGTGTTTTTGCTGGAATCATAGTCGGATGCTTTGTAAAACGATAGATTTTGGACATTTGCCCGATTCCCAAGCTGACGATAGGTATTGCCGCTGATCGACTTTACTTTCGGCTTGCCCATTAAGTACCAGCATAAATCAATGATGTGTACGCCAAGATCGATTAAAGGTCCCCCGCCCGAACGCTCCTTGTCAGAGAACCAACCGCCTGGGTTCCCTAGCCTTCGCAAACAAGTCGCCTTTGCATAATAAATGCTGCCGAGCTCACCTGCACTGATGAAACGCTGCAAAACGTCTGTATTCGATCCATATCGCCTCACGAAACCAACCTGCAAAACCTTACCGCTATTTTTCACCGCTTGCTCTACCCGCTCCGCTTCTGCAACGGTTTTGCAAAGCGGCTTCTCCACGAGCACATGCTTGCCTGCCTCTACGGCAGCAATGCTAATTTCAGCATGCGAGTTGTTCCATGTGCAAATGCTTACTGCATCGATTGCTGGATCAGCGAGCAGCTCGCGGTAGTCGGTGTACACCTTCTGCGCGCCAAATCTACTCGCTTTGTTTTGGGCCCGTTCTTCATTTAAATCACATATGGCATAAAGGTTAACTTCTGGATTGCCTRCATACGCATTCAGATGAACCTCCGAAATAGAGCCTGCCCCGATCACGCCAATATTCACTTTTTTCATCGTTTATAACGCCCCTTTATAAATTGATAGGTCAAATCATAAATGTCCCTTTTCTCCGGCTCCTCCGCATATGCTGCATCAAAGAGCAGCTTGACGTCTTGATAATAACCTTTAAATACTTCCCCGCTATAACCATACCTTGCGCCGCCTGCCAAATAATTTTCATATTTTGCGCGGAAATCGCCATTGCTTTCAAAAACCCGAGAATCGACCTCGATCTCTACGCCCATGCCGGCTTGTTTGGCCATGTTGGCTGCGATCCCGACTCTCGATTCGCCTGTCTTAGTAAAAAAGTGATTAGGCTGCATAGCTGCTGCGTCAAAGCCTAGCTCCTTCCATTTCCAATACAAGCTGGCCCTGTAATAGGGAATCCAGAAAAATTTCAGCCCCTTTGCGCGAACCTGATCTCCCGTCCAGCCAATCAGCCCTTCCTCGTAGGGAACGCTCGTATTCACAGCTTCATTCATCCAATAGAGCGCCTTCAGCTCGAGAAAGGGCAAGTCAGCATTCTCCCAGCGCTCTAGCAGTTGACCAATATACCACTCAAGCGCTTTTTGTTTATTTCGAGTCGCTTCGACTGCAGAAACAATCGTATGATCGAAGCAAAGCGAATTGCTATCATCGCTTATTGCTCCAAAGTTCTGCTGATTCGGTGCCGGATAGGGAATCATGAGCACAACCTTCATTTTATGCTCTGGGTCTGCTAATTTTAGAGCAACTTCCTCCATGGCTTCATTTAATGCCGATAGTTCACCTGATTCCGCAAAGGTCTTATCCAAGTACCATTGCCAGTCATTTTGATCGTTTGGATGCTCCTCTGATTCTTCAAATCCATTTGATGAATGAGACCACTTGGCTAGAAACAAAGCCCCGTCAAACAGCCATTCGAGCGGCTTGCCTTCAGCATCGATATAGCTGATATAGGGTATAAATTGCTCTTTCCTCCATACGCCCGCATCGTTTTCATAATGACCGTTATAAAACAACATCAGATTGTTTATTCCTGCCGTTTGTTCCCCTGAACGAAGAAAAGCTCCACTATCCGATCGCTCCATGTCGCTGCCTCCTACTCATTACTTGATGCTCGTTACAAAACGTCTCACAACCTCTTGCGGCCTTGTAATAGCGGTTCCGATTACGACAGCGTGCGCGCCAGCGTCAAAGCAGCGCAAGCAATCCTCGATCGACCATATTCTTCCTTCCGCAAAAACGGGTGTCTGACCAAGCGCAGCTAATTTCCCGATTAACTCAAAATCAGGGGTTTGTTGCTTCGGACTTTGTGGCGTATAACCCGACATCGTCGTAGAGACGACATCTACGCCAAGCTTCATAGCGGAAACGCCTTCCTCAAAAGTAGAAATATCCGCCATGATCAGTGTATTAGCGAATTTTTTGCGAATAGCAGCAATGACATGATCCAGCTTCTCGTTTCTTGGTCTCGGCATGGAAGTGCAGTCTATAGCCACGATATCAGCACCCGCTCGAATCACTTCCCCTACCTCTAGCAAGGTTGGAGTAATGTAGACATCACTATCGGGATAATGTTTTTTATATAGTCCGATAACCGGAATCTTGCATTTGCGTTTGATAGCGGCAATATCCTGCGGCGTATTGGCACGAATAGCTGATGCCCCTCCGGATTCCGCTGCCGCTGCCATCGCAGCCATAATATCGGAGCCATACAATGGCTCATGCTCAAGCGCCTGACAGGATACGATAAATCCTTTTTTTAGTCCGGCAATTAATGGTGGGATCATAGGGTCACCTGCTTATCCAAGAGCCCCTCGCTATCTACTCCTATGGCATCGTTCATTGCAGAACCCTCCAATCGTAAGTACGGTTGCCCGAATAATCGCTAGCCTACCAATCCTGTGCGCTCTACGCTCTCTACAAAGTATCTTTGCGCGAATAAATAAAGAATGAAGATCGGCAAAATGCCGAGCAGTGTTCCAGTGTTCAAATATAGAGATGTATGAGAAATACCACCAACATATTCGGGTCGAACAGCACCAGGCAGCAAATCGAGCATTCTTGCTAGAAGGGTATAATTTGGCGCAAAGAGATTTACAAAGTAGCTGTCATTCCATTGCCAGATGAACGAGAACAGCATGACCGTAGCTATCGCAGGTACAGCATTAGGCAGCATGACTCTTGCAAAGGTACCCGGAATGCCCGCTCCGTCCACATACGCGGCCTCCTCCAAATCCTTCGGCAGCGAGCGGAAAAATTGACGAAAAATATAAATATACAGACCGTTTTTCAAGCCCATCGCAAGCCCCGAAGAAATAAAGAAAGGCCAGAAGCTCTCCAGCAGATTCACGCCATCTTTTCCTGTGAACAGATGATAGAGCCCAAACACATCAAAAAAGCGATAATGCAAATACGTAGGAACCATAATCGTTTGCGGCGGCACAACGATGGTGAAGATGACGACTCCGAACAAAATGGCGCTGCCCCGGAACTTGAGCCTTGCAAAGCCATAACCAGCCAGTGCGCAGGAAGCGAGTTGAAGCAGCGACGTCCCAAGGCTAAGCAGCAGCGTGTTAGTGACGGATTCCGAATATTTTAAATAACCCATGACGATTTTGATATTATCCAGTGTAAAATGCCGCGGCAGCCATACGACGGTTGCATCGAACATATCCTGCTTGTCGCGCAACGCGATGGACAGCTTCGTAATGATCGGATACAAAATGATAAAACAAATCCCGACGATGAGTACGGAACGGATGAATATCCAAAGCCAATGCTTCGCTTTTTCGACTGGGCTATGGCGATCGTACCAGCTCGTTGCGGCCCGCACTAAGGCAGAGTCCGAGATGCGGCTTTTCACCTTCGTCTCAGCTTCCATATCTCTTCCTCCTTGTTAGTCATAGTAAAATACACGCTTCGAAATCAGATACGTTGATACGACTAGAATGATCGAGATGACTAGAAAGTAAATCCATGACATCGCCGAACTGACGCCAAAGTCCAATCGACCAAAAGCTGCGTCCTGAATCATTTGCGTCATTTTATTGTCATAGAAGGAATCGATGATGGTATACACCACATTCGTCAGAATGAGCGGCGAAATCATGGGAAACGTTATTTTCCAGAAGGCTTCATAACCTGTGGCCCCTTCCATCTTCGCCGCTTCATAAAGAGAAGGTGAGATCGACTGCAGCCCCGCTAAAAAAATGAGTATCTGGACGCCAGACGAGCTGATGATCTGGTAGATTCGATCCACCGCACTCGTCAAATACTCCACAATGTCCCGGCTAAGACCGGCTTGGAATAACAGCGGCCTAAGCTCAATGCTTCGCAGACCAGAATAGTTGCCCTCCATGTCGGTTGAAGCGGAGCCGATCATTTGAGCAAGAAAATTGCCGTTATCAAGCTTAGCTATAACCCCTGAGGCTAACACGACTGGCAGGAATATGATCGCTCTCGCAAGCATTCTCCCTCTGAATTTCTGCACCAATAATGTGGCTGTAAATAAACTGAAAAAAATAATGAGCGGTACGTTTAATGCCATCACCGTAACGGCTTCCGTTAAGGAACGAACGTACCACGCATCAACGAAAAAGATGTTGCGATAATTTTCAAGGCCGACGTATTGAAGCGAGTAGCCTTCCGAATTAAGCGTCAGCTTATGGAAGCTGAATTGAAGCGACTGGACGAATGGGATAACCATCAGCAGTACGAATCCAAGCAGCCAAGGGGTTACGAACAACACGCCGTAAATTTCCTTTTTGCGCTCCAAGCTCAGTGTTCGTCTCTTCGACATCCTTATCCCCCCTTAACGATGTAATCATGGGCTTCAATGGTCACACCATCCGTATGCACAACTGCATCGCTGTAATTTACGTATACCGTCAAGCCACTCTCATATACGGTTTTGTAAGTGCGTTCCGCCAGCTTTTCGTGCTTGATCATGCTCTGACTGCGGACCTGCCTGAGCACTGCATTCACTTCGCCATAAGCGTCGACAGCCTCATCAAACCATTGCCCATAATCATTCGAATAAAGATAACTGAATCGAGTGTCCTTAAGGACGGACGGCTCCGCATAGAACCAGCTAAAGTAGACATTTGAACCCGTTTCAAGCGAGCGCAGTACACTTTCCCGAATGTCTTGCTCATCAGCCATGTTGTATGCTTTTCCCGCATATTCGATATAACCATGCAGCACCATTTGGTTAAACGGTATCGACTCACCGGCTAGCTGATATTCATTGCTTTTTTGCGGCAGGTTTAGAATATGCGATACATACGGAAGCACATAAGCATTGCCGCCATTGACCATTATGCTTGGAGACATCTCCGAAATGGCTTCGAGCTGATCTGTAACGATTCGTTTTGCGTCCTCTCTTGTCACCTCTGCATTTCTTCGGAAATCCGAATAAAGCTCAGAGCCCAGATCCCTCAAGGAAATAGCTCCAGGATTCAGCTTCTTGAAATCAGACAGAAAACCGCTGACCGTTGAACTTAGCTTTCTTGGAGTCAACAAATAGTGTGACAACAGCTCGTTATGCCGAAAATATGCTGCGCGATCGAATTCATAAATTTTCGCATAGCGCCGAGAAATGTACTGGGCAGAGTCTTTGCTCGGGCTAAATTTCCCGGAATTCTGATAGATAAGCTGGAAGGCTGCATCCGGATAAAACCCACCTCCGGTCTTCTGCAGCTTTTCCGCTAATCGCTTCCAATCGCCTTTGCTCCCTATCACATTATCCATGTCGATATTCGAAGCTATCGTATGATTTAAGCCTTCATTAAACCAGCCCTTGTAACTCAGCCGAATATTTTGTATTTGCTTGCCATGAAGCTGATCAACGAGCTGCTCAGCTTCCTTCAAATTCGTTAAAGGCACAAGAGCCTCATAAGGAAAACCTAACATGTTTTTCTTTTTTGGGATGCTGCCAACAAGCTCCATATAAAATGGCGCATCTCCTTCTGCTTTCAGCTTTGTTAGCCCATCCGCCTTCTCCAGATAAGTGCGATAGCTTGCTGCCATGCCCGAGTAATCAGCCTCATCGTCACTTAATAAGGAATAACGAATTTTCAAATTCCCCTTGTACGTCTCCTTTGGCGTTTTGTGCATGATCTCATTATTGCTTAAACGCACCTCGTCCTTCGGCAAAATAATGAACTGGGCAGCAATCGTATTAAACTCATGCAATCGCCCGCTTATATCCGCGGAAAGCTTGGCGAGCGCTTCCCCCTGCTCAATAATGGCAAGAAAAGCAGCATCGTTCTTTTTCATTCCGAATACCGGCAACCGGTTTGGCTCAAGCGTATTAAACTTTTCATTTACATAGATCGAGCTATCTTCACCGTATATCGGGATCAGGATAGGCTGCGCTTGGATATTTCCAGTGTTGAACCTAATAAGCGTTCCTGACCCGTCAGGAAGAAAGAGGTAGCCGTCATCCTTCTGGCCCGAAGCTCCGAAATTTTCTAGAAGACTGATCGAATGAATCCGATAAGGCGGAGTATCTTCAGTGATGGTCGACGTATCCACTGAAGCGATTAGATCTCTGCCATCCAATGTGTATTCAATCGCTGCTGAAAATTTCGGTTTAACCGATTCTTCAGCTGCTCCACCGCCGTCTCCCTCACCATTATCGATAGCAAAATCCTCTTCCGTATATTCCGCCTTCTCAAAGATTGCCAATAGCTTTTTCACGACAGCTTTTGGTATTTCTCGGCGTTCGTAAATGCCCTGCTCCTCATTTAGCTTGTATCTAACCTTCAGCTGTTCTTGATCCGCTGGATCTTCCAATCGCTTCAGCAATCTTTCTTCGAACCGCTCCTTGCTTATCTTCTGCGGTATGGACTCGAGCCCTTTCTGTGGATCACCGAACTGATAGGTGACCGTCACCCCATTATCCGCTTGCTTAATTTCAAACTGATTAAATTTCACGCTGTTGTTATAGCTGTCATAATCCTTGTTCTGACCGCTCTTCGTGAGGTAAACGAAAGAGATTTGGGAGGATAATTTCCCCTTTAAATAAGGTGAAGCAAGGTTATCCTCCGAGCTGTCTGGATTCGAGCGCCATATGTTCCCGCTTTTTTTATCCACGACCGCAATTTCAGCAGTAGCTTTGCTAATATACAGCCGAAGCGCATCGTTCTCCAGCACCGGATCAAGACCTTCTATTCGAGGCTCCACTTGAGCTGATGCGTCCAGTGCACGGAGCGAAGCATCCGTTGCCGCGGCAACTTTACTAGGCGTCCCGGATGTAAGGGTACTGTTAACCGTTCCCGATGTGCAAGCCGGCAGCGACAGCATCGCAAGCAGCAGGGACAATGCCACCCATTTCCGTGTATTATGCTTTGACATGGCATTATCCCTCCCCTAGTCTAAACATCGCTTCTTTGTATACCGTAGCCGCGAAGGAAAGCATTTGCTGCGCTAAGCTGAAGAAAAGCAAGCCTAAGAAGATGATGATGCCCATCACAAGCATCGTTAGCAGCATCGTAATGACCGTTTTCCCCACCGTATACTGATGAACGGTAAGCATCCCGATAAATAACAATCCAAAAAACCACAAGAAGCCGATTGACTCCAGCAATCGATAGAACGAACCTTCCTGAATCGTAATGACATTGGATAATAAAATAAGCGGAATTTGCATCAGCACAACTGGAATAAGCGCATAGGCGGTAGCCATTACAATTTCTTTGAATTTCCCCTCGCCATCCATCAGCGTCGTCATCGACCAATTGGCGATGCACCATAGAAAAAACGGGAGCACGATAAATTTAATCTCATCAAGCACGTTTACATTCTCTGCATTGACCGTTGGATTAAAGATAAAGCCGGTAAACTGCCTTTTGAGTACGTAGAGAAGAGAGAGAATAAGCAGCAGCAGCAAAGCAAACCAGATCTTCCCTTTTCGCTCAAACTTCAGTTCCCAGAATCCATTAAACGGATGGAAGATCGTATACCAGCCCATTCCCACTACGCTAGGCTCAGCTGTTCTGCGCTTGATAAGCACTCTCGCAGCGATGAGCAGAACGACTGCTGTTATGGCTACTGCCGCAATTTTCCCGAAATGCTCCCACATGAAATCCTTGCGGTAACGTTCAAAAGCCCGTGAATAATACTGCGTGTGCATGCCCAGCTCAAAATGCTTCATCGCTTCGTAATTATGTCCCTGTCTGAGCTCCGCTTTCCCAATCCCCAAATAAGCGATTTCGAGATTGTTGTTTAATCGCAAAGCCTCGCGCCATTTCTCGACCGACTTTTCTTCCTCGCCAATATCATTATTAATAACGGCTTCCCGAATCACCTTTCCATAGCGCGTTGGCTCAAACATGACCAGCTGATTCAAGCCTTTATCCAGCACAATCATCTTATCGCCTAACATGTCAATGTCGGCTGGCGTCTTAAACGTCCCAACCTGCTCACCAAGCAGTCCGTAAATATACATCAGCTTGCCTTCTCTGTCGTACGTAAAGATTCTCCCGCGCGTGCTGTCCAAAATGCTGTAAATCCCATTTCGATCAAGCGCGACGCTTTGAATAGCTGATGTTCCGGGCCGTGTGCCTCCTGTGCGGAATCGAATATCACCTTTTGGGGGCTGGTAGCCCGTTCTCTTCAGCACATCCGTTCCAGATGGATTCAGACGCTTAACTGGTGTATCCGAGAATGCCTCGCTTGTCGTAGCATAAACAAAGCCCTCACTATCAATATCGACGTTGTTGAATTCGACAGGGATAAAGAGCACCATTTTGGAACGCTGCTCCTTCGTCATGACGCGCTTCCAGAACAAATCCGCGGCACTGTAGCGCACTTTATTGACGCCCATAAACCCTGAGAACTTGCCGCCGGAATCAAACTGCATAATGCCATTGAACACGCCTTTTCCGACAACATATAAACGACCCGCTGAATCTCCGACCAGCTTGATCGGCYCATAGACAAAGTTTCCGCCCAGCACATCGCTCTCCGGAGCGCCAATGACGCGTACCAGCTCGCCTTCCTTCGTTAGTTCAACAATGCGTTTGTTTCCTGTATCGGCAATGAACAAATGTCCATTTGAATGTACGAAGATCCCTTGCGGAGCTGAGAAGCTATCCGCTTTATTGCCATTCACAAAAGCATCAATCGTCTGAATTACGCTTGCTTGCTCATCAAGCACTACGATGCGGTTATTCCCTGTATCCGCCACATAGATCTGATTGTCAGCGGTGATGAACAAGTCCTCTGGCGATTTGAATGGTCCGGAGCTTAACTGCTCCCCGCCGATTTGCTTCACTGGCAAGTACGGCACAGGCGCTGGCTCAGGATCTCCCCACCACGAATAATTGTAGCCATCATATGGCGCAGCATAGACTGGAACGCAAATGCCAACCAGGATCAGCATTAGTGGGAAGAGCAGCAGAAATTTACATAATCGATTCAACGTAAGCCTCCCCTTTCCCATCATTCTTTCATGCCGGAGGTTGACATCGTTTGAATAACGCTGCTCTGCGATAGCACAAAGATGAGAATCGGAACGGTGAGCAGCAGCAATGTTGCTGCCATCGAAGGACCCGTTCGTGCGATGCCTCCCGCCAGAATCTGACTTAACGCGTAATCAATGGTTTTGAGCTGCTCACTGTAAATGTACATCGAGCCTGCTGCTCCGCCTGCCCCCCATAAACCTTGGAAAGAGAAAATAACTAGCGTAAGCCATGCAGGTTTGACAACAGGCATAACGACACTCCAGAAAATGCGAACTTCACTGCAACCATCAATCTGTGCAGCTTCGAGCAGCGCATCCGGTATTTGCTCCATAAACTGTTTCATAAGATACAGCCCAAGCGAGGAGCCAATTGCCGGAATAATAACCGCCCAGTGGGTATCCAGAAAACCGAGCCATGACATCGTCATGTAATTCGTAATCTGAGTAACCGTAGCTGAGAACATTAGCGATAGCACTACAATGGTGAAAAGGAATCCCTTTCCTGGAAATTTCCGCTTCGCCAGTGGATAAGCTGCAAGGGAAGCAATGAGCACGTGACCGACCGTACCAACAATCGCAATAAAAAATGTGTTATAAATGTAACGAGTAAAAGGCACCCATGAGCCGGAAAGCAGATGATATAAGTCCGTAAAGTTAGTGAATGTTGGATTTTTGACCAAAAAATCAGGCGGAAACTTCAAAATTTCGTTAATCGGCTTGAATGCATTGCTGATCACAAATACGAGCGGCATTGCCATAAAATATCCTACTGCTGCAAGCAGCAAGAACAGAAAGACATCGCCCATCCATGAGCGGCTTATTCTTTTTTTTCTTAGACGAATTGTGATCATCGCTACTCACCGACCTTCGCCAGCAGCCTACGCACAATGAGATTCGAGCCGAGCATCATTGCGAACAGCACGGTCGCAATAGCAGAGGCGTATCCCATCTCAAAGCGAATGGAGCCGTAATCCATTAAATGCGTAACGATCGTATGGCCCGCATACTTCACGCTTGGGAACCCAGCGAGCGCAGTCGCTACCTCCGCAACGCCGAAGGAAGCTGTAATTTGGATGACCGCACCAAACATCAGCATCGGCCTCATTGAAGGCAGCGTAATGAACCAAAGCTCCTGCCAGCGGTTGCGTATGCCATCGATCGCACCCGCCTCGAATAACGTTTTATCAAGTCCTTGCAGCCCTGCGATAAAGGCAAGAAAACTCGTTCCAAGGCTGAGCCAAAGCTGTACGATAATGATGATCGGAAGAATATATTTTGGTGTCTTGAGCCAAAGGATGGGCTCCAATATCAAATGCCATTTGAGCAGGAAGGCATTGATATATCCATAGGAATCGCTGCTGAACAAGAGCGTCCACACGATAAAGGCGCTCCCTGACAAGGCAGGCGCATAAAAAACCAGCGTCGCAAAAGCTCTAATCTTTGGCGGAAACTCATTAATAATCCACGCGAGCACAAAACAGGCGATATAACTGACAGGTCCTGTGATTGCGGCGAAGATCAACGTGTTTTTTAGAGCGATTAGAAACACATCATCCCTAACGAACAATTGAGCGTAATTGCGCCAGCCTACCCACTTCGGAAACTCCAGCATATTAAAGTTAGTGAAGCTGACCAGCAGCGATAAGCAGACGGGAAGGACGGTAAAGGTGAAGAAGATTAGAAAGAACGGTGCAATCATGGCATATAAAACCTTGTTCTTCGAAACTTCCTTCCACTTCAGATTCAACCGCGGCCGCAGCGTTTTGCTGTCCAATTTTAACTTGCTTTTTTTAACAAGCTGAATCATATGGACCCCTCCCTTCTACTTTGTCGGCAAATCAAATTCTTCGCGCTTGATCGTAATTTCCTGATTGATCGTTCGGACATAGTTTTCCAGCGTTTCCCGCGGTTCGCTGCCGTCGGTGTACACCTCGTAAAAGGCATTATAGATG
>NZ_JBFTSN010000072.1:0-22812 GCF_056400045.1 Paenibacillus sp. 01L418 | reverse complement strand
GCCATATGTATGCCTCCTGAAGGGTAGTTATATCCTTCAGTATGCCCTCATAATCAATTTCTAACAGATTATCGGTTAAACTTTGCCATTGTCTCCTCGAAAGGCGCCTTCAATCTAAACTCAATAGCATCACAAGCGTCAGCAACCATAGCAGACAATTTCTCATGCTCGCTCTTCGGAAAAGTGGAGAGCACATAGTCCGCAATGTTCATGCCTGGCTGAGGGCGCGAAATGCCCATCCGAACACGGTCAAAAGTTTGCGTGCCCAAATGCTGAATCAATGATTTGATTCCGTTATGCCCGCCCGCACTTCCTTGATAGCGAAGGCGAAGCTTGCCGATCTCCGTATCCAAATCATCATAAACGATTAAGCCATCCTGGACCTCAGCCTTAAAGTAATCTAGAAATGATCTTACTGACTCTCCAGACAAATTCATATATGTCATCGGCTTAATAAGGACAACCTTCGTGCCTTGTACGTTGCCTTCTCCGATTAATGCCTTGCATTTATTTTGCGTTACACTAATGCCCCAGCGCCTTGCAAGCTCATCAATAACCATAAATCCGACATTATGCCGGGTTCCTTGATAAGCAGCACCGGGATTGCCAAGTCCTGCAATCCACCTCATTGCTCACTCCACTCCTTTACGGACAAATGTAACATAATCTATTACAAGCGTAAACATCGGAAGCCGTTCTGCGTCAGAACTTTCATTCTATTTTTCCCAAAAAGCAAACAACGCCGCCCTGATGAAGGACGGCGCCTGAATATGCTCGGTACTGCGTGGTATACGTAATTTTTCAAAAGAGATTCYACAGGCTCTTAACGCCCTCAAGCTTCGCTTCGTTGGAGCGTGACTCTGCTTCTGTAAGCTCCACTGCAGCAGCCTCTGCTTCCTCTTCTGTAAGCTCTTTTTGCGGCGCAAGAATCGTTGCAACTACCTGCTCAGGCTCGGCTAGTAATTCCACGCCGCTCGGCAGCTTCAAATCGCTTACGAGTATGCTTCCGCCAATCTCCAGCGACGATATGTCGACGGAAATAGAATCAGGAATACTGCCCGGCAAGCATTGCACCTCAAGCTCATGCAAAATCAACTGCAAGATACCGCCCTCACGCACACCTTGAGAATCGCCTTCTGCATGAATACGAACGTTCGCCCGCACATTCTCGTTCATATTAATTTGATGGAAATCAACGTGCAGCACTTGCCTGCTCAAAGAATCACGTTGCACCTCTGCGATCATAACGGAGGTTTTTCCATGGGATGGAATATTAATTTCAAGCACCGCATTCGGCTGAGAACGCAGCAAAGCCTGCAGTTCCTTACTATCCACCATGACTTGTGCTGCATCATTCAACTGTTTACCATAAATAACGCCCGGTATTTTCCCTTGGAGCCGCAATTGGCGCAACTCACCTTTCGTCGTGCCAGTTCGTTGATCCGCGTTCATAGCTATCGCCATATTGATTACCTCCCAAAAGTTTTGTGAAGCAAAACTTGCTTCGTAAGCATACGCTTAGGTTTTGTGAAGCAAAAACTCGCTTCTGTTTTGATTTCCCTATAACTTACCCACTACAGCCAAAAATTAAACTTTAAACGACATTTGCATAAAAAAAGATGCAGCAACGAATTCATCCTCTGAATTCGTCACTGCATCCCCTATATCAACCATTTGGTATTATGATTGTTTCTTTTCTTTTTTTGCTTTTGCACGTCCACGGATCTTATCCGCATAACCTGATTTGTTCACTTGGCGCTCGCGTGCGATCGCAAGATCACCAGCAGGTACATCATGCGTAACCGTAGAGCCGGCAACAACATATGCGCCATCACCAATTTTCAATGGTGCAATCAAATTGACATTGCTGCCGATGAAGGCATTATCGCCGATTTCCGTTACAAATTTATTGTAACCGTCATAATTGACCGTTATGGCGCCGCAGCCGATATTAACGTCTTTGCCAACCTTAGCGTCACCAACGTAGCTTAGATGCGATACTTTGCTGCCATCATCAAGTGATGCGTTTTTGAGCTCCACAAAGTCACCTACTTTGCAGCCAACGCCAAGCTTCGAGCCTGGACGCAAATTAGCGTATGGCCCCACAGCGCTTGTATCGCCAATTACCGATTCAGAAACAACTGAATATTTAATCGCGACGCCGTTGCCGATCGTACTGTCCGCAATATCAGCTTGAGGACCGATAACACAATCTTCTCCGATAATTGTTGACCCGCGAAGCACTGTACCTGGATATATGACGGTGTCAGATCCGATCTGAACACCCGCTTCGATATAAGTTGAGGACGCATCAATCAAAGTGACGCCGCCAAGCAGATGATTGCGGTTAATTCGATCGCGCATAAAACGCTCTGCCTCAGCAAGCGCCACGCGGTCATTCACGCCTATGGCTTCTGACACATCTGTCGTGCAGTAGCCTTGAACGGATTCGCCCGCTTCACGGAATATTCCGATAACATCCGTCAAATAATACTCGCCTTGTGCGTTATTACTCGTTACCTTAGCAAGCGCAGCGAACAGCTTCTCATTGTCGAAGCAATATGTGCCTGTATTAATTTCTTTAACTGCCGCTTCTTCAGCTGAGCAGTCCTTTTGTTCAACAATCCGCTGTACAGTGCCATCTTCGCCACGAATAACGCGGCCATAGCCTGTAGGATCGTCAAAAGCGGCTGTTAGCACCGTTGCAGCAGCTCCGCTCGAATGATGCAGCTCAAGCATGGCTTCAATTGTCGATGCTTGCACAAGCGGAGTATCACCGCAAATCACAATCGTCGTACCTTTCTCGCCGCCGAGAAGAGCTTCCGCTTGCAGCACCGCATGACCGGTACCGAGCTGCTGCTCCTGTAAGACGTATTCAGCGCCATCGCCTAAATACGATTTAACCTTTTCAGCTCCGTGGCCTACAATAACGACCGCGCGCTCCGCAGCCGCTTCCTTCACAACATCAAGCACATGGCCTACCATCGGCTTGCCGCACACCGGATGCAGCACCTTATATAACTTCGATTTCATACGCTTACCCTGTCCTGCAGCAAGCACAATCGCCATAACCTTCAAATGAAAGACCCCCTAGACCTGCAATAAATGATTATTTTAGTATAGCTTTATAAGTGTAAAAAAAGTGCTATCTTCATCAGCAAACGCTGAAAGCTGCAATGATTCAAGTCGTACATCCTATTCCATTATACKAATATGTTGCTCGATTTCCAAGTGTATGGAATCGCTGCCTGTCATTCTACACTACAACCTATTCGTTTCATAGTAAAAAGATAAGTCGCACGTAATCACATGCTCAGCAATCACCTCTCGCAAAAAAAAGAGAAGAGAGCCATGGCTCTCTTCTCCAATCAACCCCAAAAACATAAAATGCAGTGCCTTAAGCTCCTTCTTCAATCGCAACTTCTTCTGCTGCGCGCTCGTATTCAGCGAGAACAGCAGCCTGGATTTTCTCCCGGGTGGTTGAAGAGATCGGATGAGCGATATCCCGAAATTCTCCATCCGGAGTACGTTTGCTTGGCATTGCAACGAACATACCATTGTTTCCATCGATGACACGAATATCGTGAACAACGAATTCATTATCAATAGTAATGGATGCGATTGCCTTCATACGCCCTTCGGAATTTACACGGCGGAGTCTGACATCAGTAATTTGCACTTGTGTTCACCACCTTTGTCTATCAGAGACTTGGTGTATACTTCCACGTTTTTGTGCCAATTCCTTCTACATTTTTGGTAAATTCATACTCAATTTAAAATATTTTTTTTATTTTGAATCTTTTTCGTTTTCATTCGACAATTGTCGATGCAATGACCTCTATTTCGACAAGAACATCCTTTGGCAGCCTTGCGACCTCCACGGCCGAACGAGCCGGTTTATGCTCTCCGAAGTAAGAGGAGTAAATGCCATTTACCGTTGCAAATTGATTCATATCTTTCATAAATACGGTCGCTTTTACGACATCCTGAAAACTGGCACCTGCAGCAGCAAGCACGGCCTCCAAATTTCTAAACACCTGATGCGTTTGTTCCTCAATGCCGCCATCAACAAGCTGCCCAGCCGCATCGAGTGGAATTTGTCCTGAAGTGAACAATAATCCTCCGAGCTTAATCGCTTGCGAATAAGGTCCGATCGCTGCAGGAGCTTTGTCCGTTGCAATCACTTGCATTTGTTGCTTTGTTGTCATGATGGTCCCAGCCTTCCTAACAAGATGTAATAAGCTCTCATTTACACGTATCTATTCTTTAAAATAGTTGCCTGGAATTACCGTCGTTTGTTTTGTCTTCATATCAACAGCCGTCAGTTTAGCTAGTGAAACATAGTCCTCAAGAAGCCGTTCCTCGAGTTCTACCTCGCCTGACTCAACAAATACGCCAACGCCTGCGACGATAGCTTTAAATTCAAACAGCAAATCCATCATGCCTTGGATCGTTCCGCCTGCCTTCATAAAGTCATCAATAATAAGAACGCGGGATTGCTCCTTAAGCGCTCTGCGTGCGAGTGACATCGTCTGAATCCGCTTGGTTGATCCTGATACATAGTTGATACTCACTGCAGAGCCTTCCGTTACCTTATTGTCACGCCGTACAATAACAACCGGAATATTCAAGCACGCAGCTGTTGCGTAAGCTAGAGGTATTCCTTTTGTCTCAACGGTCATAATGACGTCAATCTTCCGGTCTGCGAACGCAGTTGCAAACATCCTGCCGACATCCGCGAGAAGCTCTGGTTGGCCTAACATATCCGTTATATACAAATAACCGCCGGGAAGGACCCTTTCAGGCTGCTCTAACTGGCGGCATATGCTTGTCATAATGGTAAGAGCCGTCGTTTCTTGCATCTTAGGCGTATATCTTACTCCGCCTGCTGCTCCTGCAAGTGTATGAAGCTCGCCGATACCTTCTTCCTCAAACACTTCTTTTATGATCGCCAGGTCCTCACTAATTGAAGACTTTGCCGATTGATATCGATCAGCAAATGCTGTCAGTGAAATTAACGTGTGGGGTCGACTTAACAGGTATTGGGTCATCTCTACCAACCGCGAGCTCCGTTTCAACTTTTTCAAACACATCTCCCCCCACCTAAATCCGAATATTATAATGTAAATATAACATTTTTATACGGATTTAATCAAGGAGAACGTCAGCCTTATGTGAGCATTCTTACCACATATACTTCTTTGCAGAAACCGCGGAGCCCATTATAAATACGAGGAAGCTTGGCTTCCTTCGACACAAGGCCGAATACAGTAGGTCCACTGCCAGACATAAGCACACCGTCGGCACCAAGCCGAATCATACTTTCCTTCAGCTGCATAACCTCAGGATGCACATCCAGCGTAACTTTTTCGAGTACGTTGCCAAGACCTTCACATATATCGGCAAAAGAGCCGCGCTCAAGTGCACCAACCATATTTGAAATGGAGGGATGCTCTTTAAGCTCATTTGCGCGGAATCTGCCATATACGTCAGCCGTCGATACATTGATTGGCGGCTTGGCAAGTACAACCCAGCATTGCGGAGGATTGGCGATATGCTCAAGCTTCTCACCACGTCCCCTTGCGATTGCAGTGCCGCCTGTTACACAGAACGGAACGTCAGAGCCGAGCTCTGCGCCTAGCTTGCACAGCTCGTCCTCAGGGATCTGCAGCTTCCACAAACGGTTTAGCCCTCGCAAAGCAGCAGCAGCATCACTGCTACCGCCAGCGAGTCCCGCAGCGACTGGTATCTTTTTGTCTAAATGAATATATACGCCTTGCTTAACATCATAACGGTCTTTAATAAGCCTAGCTGCCTGAAACGCTAAGTTCTTCTCATCTAACGGTATGTATCCAACTTGGCTTGAAATAATGATCGTATCTCTAGGTAGCTCTTCCATTTCAAGTCGGTCTGCAAGGTCAACCATGGTCATAATCATTTCGACTTCATGGTAGCCGTCATCACGCTTGCGGAGTACATCGAGCAATAAATTAATTTTGGCAGGAGCTTTTTCATAAATTTTCATCTGATAAGTTCACCCGTTCGTTCGTAAGCTTAAGCATCATTATATCAAACCAACGCAATAAAAGCTAAGAGATGACAATCGAATGTTTTTCGACAGTCATCCGCTTAGCTTTTTCACGTATAAATAGGAGCCATCACTTAGGGTTGATTTGTTTTGGCAGCAGCCTGTTCAGCGATTTGTATTGCGCGTTTCACCATATTTCCGGCGTCCTTCGCGCGTATGCTTCCCCAGCCCTCTTGCTGCACCGTATCATAAAAACCAAGATCTTTAGCAAGCTCATATTTCAATTCCTCAGACATTACTCCGCGTCTTCTGCGACCCATATCATTACCTCCATATTCGAATTTACGTCATTCTAATCAAAATATACGGCTGTCACTATTGCACAGGTAGTATGCTTCAAATGACAAGCGACCATACGGAGATGGAAATGGCCGCCTTCTTTTCGCAAAGGTAAATGAATGAACGCAAAAAAAAAAGCGCAGATGCGATCTGCGCTAACATGCCTCACTAGGCGATATATATTCTATTGTTGCAAATGGGCGATACGGACTTGACCTTCATCATTGCATACGGTCACTTCCACCGACTCAGTCAGTATGTCCGCATAGCTGTAAGAGACACGCTTAAAGGCATGCTGCTCTTCATCCAGCTTTACAATGAAAACAGAAGGGTAGGTTTCTTCCAACGTACCGGTTCGTTCGATGGTCTTTCGTCGTCCACCGTTCGCTCGAAGACGGATTTTGGAGCCAACATGAGCTTCCAAGCTGCGTTTAATATCCAATAGCGCATTTTTTGCCATTGTCCACTACCACCTCTTTCCTTGTCCATTATAACCAAAAGGAGGAGGGTTGTCAAACAAAGCAAAATATTATATCAGTCGGTATATTTACTTGTCAACGGTGATTTCACCCATTTTTTAAAAAACCATACATAACGAAGCAAAAAATATACATATTAAGAAGTTGATTCAATTTAAACGTAACATTTGATACAAAATTGTGGCGAAAAGGACATGTTTGATTAGACTATTTTCAGCCTGAAAATAGTCTCTATTCATCCCTTCAGAACATATCGTTATCTGTTACTGCTTTAATACAGAGTTCGGTGACGTAATTTTTGGCTTTGGCAGACCTACACGGAAGCTGCCCATTGTCTCAATACCGCCCACGCCGTCAATTCCGCTTATCGTACCATGAATGACATCTGCTAAGTTAATCGTGTCTTTTATGGATGTATAGCTTGCTTTAATCGCTATATAAACAGGATCGAGCGCATGAATCAATATTCGTCCTGGCGAGCTTGCAAAGTTTGAGCCCACTTGCAGCAAAGCTTCAAAATGGGATTGGCAAGCACCTGCAATAACGATCAACCCGTCACGGCTTCTCTCATATTCTCTAGCGACGCGTACGGCATTAACGAAATGTTGTGAGTTTTTATAGCTGCTTAAACTGTACAGATCCATGGGCAAACGGCTTTTCAGTACGCCATCATGACCTGTTATTACGACAATATCCGGTTGAATTTGGGGCAGCAGACGGTAAAGCACATCAGCCATCTGAGACTCATGCACATGGAGACCGTGGGAAGGAACTTGCATCGTATTGTACAGCTGCATGCTCTTCTTCAAATAATTACTATCACCATCAAGGTGAAGTACCTTTCCTGGCACTTCAAAGAATGGTTGAGTCTGCTGCAGCGCATGCCGAATATGCTCCTCATTCTCAACCGCTTGACGTTCCCGTTCAGAATGCATGCGTCTTAATGAATCATTCACTTTAATTCGAACTTCTTGCACCGCACTTGTCGTTTCTGGATCGCGTATGACCGACAAATCAGGAATCGGAGCATCCGCAAGCAATCGGTAATCCGTGCCTTTCAGAACGGCAGTATGTGTACGAATAGCCTCAACCTTGAACAGCACGTCACCGCCATACGATTTGCGGACGACCAGGTCCCCTTGCTTCATGGGTAAATCACCTCTTCGTCTATCCTATGGGCAGAACGTGCGAATGGTGAGTATTTTATGATGAAACGGCCTAGCTCTACCAGCCGGCCTCCAGCATGCTGCGGCTAATCCGCGCAAATTCCTCGAGCGACAACGTCTCACCGCGTCTTATAGGGTCAATATCGTTGCTTAAAAGCATTTCCGTTAATGCTTCGCGGCGCTCCTTGCCCACGAATGCCGTTAGATTATTCGCCAGTGTCTTCCGTCGCTGTGCAAAGCTGGCTTGCACCACTTTAAAGAAATGATCCTCATCGGGTACATCAACAGCTGGCTTGTCACGCAATGACAGCTTAATAACGGCTGAATCTACATTTGGCTGCGGTATAAACACCGTATGAGGCACCATGCAGACAACCTTAGGCACGCAGTAATATTGAACGGCTACACTGAGGCTGCCATATTCCTTGCCGCCTGGCTTCGCTGCCATCCGCTCCGCGACTTCCTTCTGAATCATGACGACAATATGCTCAAGCGGCAGCTTCTCTTCAAGCAGCTTCATAAGAATTGGCGTTGTCACATAATAAGGCAAGTTGGCAACAACACTTACACCTGTTACGTCCGCAAACTGCTCTTCGAACAGCTTCTTCAAATCAAGCTTAAGCACATCGCCATGAATGACGGTTGTATGCTCCTCGCCCTCCAGCACATCCTTCAAAATCGGAATGAGCCTATTGTCGATTTCGACAGCCGTCACCTTACCAGCCGCTTTGGCAAGCCGCTGTGTGAGCGCGCCAATACCAGGGCCGATTTCAAGCGCGCCCTTCGTTTCATCAAGCTCAGCTGCCGCTACGATGTTATTTAATATATTTTGATCGATCAGAAAGTTTTGTCCCAAACTCTTTTTGAAGGAAAAACCGTATTTCGCAATGATTTCTTTGGTGCGTTTGGGCGTAGCCACCTCTATCGCGGATGGCTTTACTGCTTCCTTGCTAAGCTCACTATGCTCTTGACTCATTCAGCTATCCCTCCAGTTCCTTTTCCATTTGACGGAAAGCTTCCGTAAACTCTGTTTTGGAAATCCGAAAGCTTGTACAGCGCTTATAGAACTGCTTGCCATTCGCATAACCAATTCCGAGCAGCTTGCCTATAACCAAGCGACGATTAGACGCATCAGGATGTACAATCAGACCTGCATCCATTAAGTCTTCCCAGCTAATTTCTCCCGCTTCATCTGCCGATTCTGTTCGGAGCTCAGAGAGCGCCGCACGAATAGCCTCGGGGCTCGCATTTTCGATGCCGATGTCCCCTTTGTACAAAGCCTTCTCCTGCGGCAAAAAAGCATGCTTGCATCCTGGCGCATGACGCGCAACAATCTTGCGAATGCGTTCTCCTGCATGATCAGGGTCTGTGAATATAATAACGCCGCGACGCTCATTGGCCAGCGCAATCCTCTTCAATACATCCTCACCGATAGCAGAACCATTCGTCTCTATGGTATCTGCATCTACCGCCCTTTTTATTGCAACGGTATCATCTTTGCCTTCAACGACAATGATCTCTTTGATCACCAAGATCATCCCCTTCTACATAAACTGTATTAGACCCTTAGACATGCAAAAAGAAGAGGCAGTGCCTCTCCTTATGATGGCATATTTAATTGATTATTGCGATAAGATGATGGTAACCGCTCAATTAGCTTGCAGTTGGTTTATTCGGCCCCAGCACATATACAGTGATGCCTTTTTTCCTGCCGAATTTGTTCGCAATCTTTGTACTATCAAAGTATACGTCGATTTTGTTGCCTTTAACCGCACTTCCTTTATCCTCAGCGCGGCGGAAACCGATTCCTTCAATATAAACCCACCAACCGATGGGAATAACCTTCGGATCAACAGCTATCGTCCGACCCTCTTGCACACGAGTGCCTGATGATGTAATCCCGTATTCCGGATGGCTTTCATCTTTTCCTGTTGAAGAGAGGTCTGCAGAATAAGCAGTCAACGTGACATTTTTAAGTACTTTTCTCGCCTTAAACGTTACACCGCTCTTCGTAAGCGAAGTAAAGCTCGGGCTCTTGTTCGAGAGCACAGATACTTTAGGCTCTTCCTTCTTCGTTCCGATGGCGACAACCTGATTAACCGCAGCGGTTTCAACCACTTTGCTGACCATCTTCTTCGATATAAGAATACCGTCCTCGTACTGCTTCTCGATACTCTCTACGATCAGACCTTCCTTGCCGGGTTGAACAAGCTTCTGCTTGCCCGCTTCCAGCGTTGGATCGTTCTTCTTCACAATAGAGAATGGCATTGCACGCTCTGTCTCAGCTACCTTCTTATCTACGCGAACGACGGTTACAGTCAATTCGTTGTCCAAAACGGTATGAAGCGGAGGTATTACTTTATCTTGACCACGAACTGGAATATGTAATTCCTCGATCGCTGCCTGCACTGTTCTCTCTGTCGTATATACAGTAGAGGTCTTGCCATCAGCCTTCACAATTACCGGTATCGCATGAGTCACCTCTATACGATCTCCGTCCTTTATTGCCGCATTAAGCGGTATGGACACCTCATCATGTGGTCCAATTGCGATAGCTTGTTCATCCAGTAGGCGTTGCAGGACCCATTGCTTCGTTTCCACAATGGTTTCTTGTCCGTTCACTACTACGGAGACGCTTTTGACAGCCGTTCCGTACAACAACACCAAAAACATGAAAGTCATAGCGATTGAGATAGTAGCACTCAAAAGAATCAAACGCAAGTTTTCACGCTTCCATCGCAATGCGAAAGACATGCTGGATGATCGTTTCCCATGGGTGTCCTTAACCTGGAGTATTCCCACTTCATCGGTCCTCCTTCATAGCCCCGCCGCCAAGTGTTACGCATGATACAACTGACGCGACTATAGTATATTGGCGTGCGAGCACGCAATCCAGTACTGCTATCGATCCTCCCACCCCCATCTTTTATCCCTATGTCGACAAATTCCCGATTATTCGAAAATAAAAAGAAGCCGTCGACAGAGGATCTGTTTCGTGGCTTCCCGGTTAAATGATTCACTGGGATACAGAAAAATGGATGCACGAGGTTGATCACTCTCTATAACGCTTGCGAGGTTAGCTGACGGATTCGGACAAGAGAGTCGCCCTATTCGTTACACAATGCTCATGGCAATGGCTTCGAAATTCACCCCTGAAGAATTCAAAATACGGAATTAAAAACCGTACATGGTTCCCCCGCTCTCCGAATGGAGATTAAGCGTAAACTGGAAATCCAATACAAAATTTTATTGCTCTGAGATGAATCATACCTTCATACGAGGTCAATTGTAAAGATACGATAAAAGACGATTTAAGCGAAAAAGCAGGATAAAGCAGGAAAAAATAAGCGATTATCGCTATAAAAATTAGTTTTTACGCGATAAAGGTCTCTATTTCTCATTATTCCTCTCGTTTTTAGACAATACCAAAACATCTTCGACCGTTTTCAGTCGTAATTACGCCTATTTCTTCTACCGTTTTGCCCAATAATTCGGCTGCTGTCTCTGCAACTAAAGAGACGTAAGAGGACTCATTTCGCTTCCCTCTGAACGGGTGAGGAGTTAAATATGGAGCATCCGTTTCGATCAAAATTCGGTCGATCGGAACCTGCTTAAGCACCTCTTTTGGCACCCTTGCATTTTTGAAAGTAACGGGTCCTCCAAATGATATATAGAAGTTCATATCAAGACATTGTTTAGCCGTTTCCCAGCTGCCGGAGAAGCAATGCATGACACCGCCAACCTCTGCTGCATTCTCTTCCTGAAGAATACGAATAATGTCCTCATGAGCATCCCGATTAYGAATAACAATTGGCTTGCGCACCTTACGAGCAAGACGAATTTGCTCACGAAAAACCCTTTGTTGTACCTCTTTTGGAGAAGTATCCCAGTGATAATCGAGTCCAATTTCACCAATGGCAACAACCTTCTCATGCGAGCATAGACGTTCAATCCATTCCAAATCCCCTGGAAGCATATCTATACTGTCAACTGGATGCCAACCAACTGCTGCGTATATAAAATCATATTTCTCTGCTAGCGCCATCGTTGTAGGGATCGTTTCACGGTTAAAACCAATATTGACAAGCATATGAACGCCTGCATCCTTCGCACGCTGGATGACCTCGTCGCGATCCTCATCAAATTTTTCCGAATCTAAATGGGTATGTGTATCAAAAAGTAATGTCATGTTGATGTTATGCTCCTTCAATCGAGTTTGAAAAGCTTACGAAGTGAATCCGGCAATCGATGAATATTTTTTTTGAGCGGCTCTTCTGGATAATAAAGATGATATTGTCCTTGATGCAGGCCAGTAATAGAACGAATAATGTCGGATTTAGAGGATATTTCGCTTATATCTTCCAAACCATCTAACAACAAAATCGGCGCTTTTTCTTTCTTTTCTCCTTCTTTTTTATCTGGTCGATATACGTCATACGGCAGGTCAAATGGAAAATCGATTTCCATATGATAATCCGGATTCATTCCTATAGAAGAGAAACATTCGCTAATCTCATTTAGCAGCTCTTCATCCGGGTTTTCAAGCGTAATGTACTTATATAAAAGCCTGTTCAGAAATCGTTCACATAGATCGCTTAAAATAGGATCATGCTCCTCCGCCCACTCTGCGAAAGCGGTCTGAACGAGCGCTTCATCCAGCTTTAGATAGTCGTGTACCGTCATCGTGTTCTGAAGCAAGCATTTCAGCTGCTTAGGCATCCACTGAAAAGAGTAGCCACCCACGTAAAGCTCCTGTGCTCTACGAAATATTTGACGTAGAATAATTTCCGAGCTTCTTGTAACCGGATGGAAGTAAATTTGCCAATACATTTGATAACGAGACATCAAATAATGTTCAACTGCGTGCATACCGCTCTCTTTAACTACAATTTGCCCTTTATAAGGACGCAATACGCGCAAAATGCGCTCTAAATCAAATGTTCCATAGTTAACACCTGTAAAATACGCGTCTCGGAGCAAATAATCCATCCGATCAGCATCCATTTGGCTTGAAATCAAACTAACAACAATCGGATTTGGATATTTTTTTTGTATGACTGCAGCGACCTGAGCAGGAAACTGCTCCGATACAGCACTTAGCACGCGATTGATTTCTGTATCTCCCAAAATGATGTTACATGTCCACTCTTCGTGATCCGTGTCGAATACTTCTTCCAAGGAGTGCGAGAACGGACCATGACCAACATCATGCAATAAAGCAGCACAAAGCGAGACTAGCTTTTCTTCGACTGGCCAGTCAGGATAGCTGTTTCGTTCAAACTGAGAAATAATTTTTCGAGTAATTTCATATACGCCAAGTGAATGTGAAAACCGGCTGTGCTCTGCTCCATGGAAGGTCAAATAGGAGGTTCCTAGCTGTCGTATCCGGCGCAGTCTTTGAAACTCTTTTGTATTGATCAAATCCCAAATCGTTTGGTCTTGTACATATATATAATGATGAACAGGATCCTTAAAAACTTTCTCTTCGGTCAGCTGTTTTTTCATCGTCTCTCATCTCCTTTGTTCATATTTTCGACACAAAAAATGATTTTCATGTCGAATAGTGTCGGAAATTAGTTTCCAAATTGTCGAAGCTGTTGTATTCTATTACAGAGTAATATGACCGTACTAACTAGTCAAATACTTGTGAATTCAGCTATCCGGGGAATATTCCTGGTTGACTATTATGGTAATCGTTGGTATTATAGTAATCATAAAAGCAAAAACTATGTCGAACGATGACGAAACGTATTTTGAGAGGGGCAATAATAGATTATGATGAAATCTACTGGTATTGTTCGTAAGGTTGATGAGCTAGGACGCGTCGTTATACCGATCGAATTGCGCCGTACACTTGGAATAGGCGAGAAAGATGCTCTTGAAATCTACGTAGATGGCGAGCGCATCATGCTTAAGAAATATGAGCCTGCATGTATCTTCTGTGGCAACGCAGAAAACGTATCTTATTTCAAAGGAAAAATTGTTTGTCATGTTTGTTTGTCAGAAATGCCAACACCTGTGACAAAATAAAAAAAATAAGTTATACTGTACTTATCAACTTGTTAATTCTAACCTTTTTTATACTCCTTGATACCTTCCTGCGCTTGAACCCGGCCAGGAAGGTCTTTTTTTGTCTACTATTTCACATATATAATAATCATCTATCTATTTACTTCATTATATACTTCGCGTTTAGGCAAACCTCGATCGAGCGCAACCTTCTTAATGGCTTCCTTACGATCAAATTGTTCCTCATAATGAGCAACATGGGCAGCAAGATCAAGCTCAGACCACCAAATATCTGCCGCTGGCAGCTCACTTGCCCCTTCACCCTCTGATCCTTCCACCACAACACAAAATTCTCCGAGCGGCGGATGCTCCTCAAACCATGCTATACATTCTGAAATTCGGCCGCGGACCGCTTCTTCATGGCGTTTTGTCAGTTCTCTGATACATGCTATTTGGCGATCGCCGAGACATTCCTGAAGTGCATCAAGTGTTTTGTTTATACGATGGGGTGACTCGTAGAAAAGCAGGGTCCCTTTCTGTGCTTGCATATCGAGCAGCCATTTCATTAATGACTTTCGCTCGCGCGGCGGAAATCCAGCAAACAAAAATCGATCCGTAGGCAGACCCGATATAATAAGTGCAGATAATGCTGCATTCGCTCCTGGAATAGGAATAACGGAAATACCATTTTCAATAGCGTCCTTCACGAGATCCGCACCTGGATCAGAAATAGCCGGCAGACCCGCATCACTAACTAATGCGATGGATTGCCCATCTAGAAGCAATCTGATCAGCTCAGGGCCGCTAGCTTGTTTATTGTGCTCATGATAGCTAACAATACGAGTTCCAATCTCGAAATGTGTAAGCAGCTTCCGTGTTTGCCTCGTATCTTCAGCAGCGATAAGCTGTACTTCCTTCAATGTACGAATCGCACGGAATGTCATATCTTCTAAATTTCCAATTGGTGTCGCGACCAAATAAAGGCTTCCAACATTTTCTTTGGAAGCATCGGCAAAGCTTTTTTGTATATTCAAACGATCTGCACCCCATTCTCATATACCATTATTGGCGGAAGAAGCTTGATGTCAGGCTTCCCATCACGCATTGCTTCTATTAATACCATGTTTGCTTCTGCATTTGCATGAGGATGCACAAATTGAATCCGCTTCGGCTCAAGCCTCCATTTACGCATCGTTTCCACAATATCAAGCAGACGCGAAGGGCGATGAACCATCGAGACCTTGCCGCCAGGGCGCACCAGCCTAGAACATGCTTCTGCGACATCATCCAGCGTACAATGAATCTCATGCCTTGCGATCGCATAATGTTCGTTTTCGTTTTGCTCACCTGCTGTTATTGGCATGTAAGGTGGGTTTACCGTTATCGCATCATATACCCCGTTACCCGCAATCTTAGGATACAATTTCAAATCCTGCTCAATAACGTTTATTTGCTCCGTCAGCTTATTCAGCATTACGCTTCTTCTAGCCATATCCGCCAATCTCGGTTGAATCTCAACCGCATCAATTTGCGCATTTGTTCTCGTTGTAAGAAGCATCGGTATAACACCATTGCCCGTACATAAATCAGCAATTCGCCCGTGCTTTGGCACACTTGCAAACCGTGACAATAATACGGCATCAAGTGAAAAGCTGAACACTTCCCGGCTTTGTATAATTTTCAAACCATTTTCTGTCATAAGATCATCAAGACGTTCGTTTTCTGCTAAGTTTATATGTTCCGACACGATTTGGGCCGCTCCTTGATTGTATATTTAATAAAAATACCGCCCCTTGCGGCAAGGGCGGCATGTCGTACGGATTCCACTATTTATTAAGAAAGGATAGACAGAATAAACAGTCGCCTTCCGTCCGCAAATGYCCGTAATAAACGTTGCATATGTGGAATCCTTCGTGATACAACCGAGTTAAGTTGTCATGGCCTTCACCAATAGCTGCTCCCGCTTCCGCGAATGCATGTTCAGTGATGACCTGTTCCTCTTTGCTTACTCCCGGTTTAATTCCTTTCGCTGGAGCTGCAACAACTTCATGCTCTAGCTCAGCCTCTCTCTTAAACAACTGACGCAGCTGGTTGTTCTCCTCACTTAGACGCTTATTATCCTCGAGCAGCTCTTTTACCTTCTGCTTCAAGTCCGTAAGCTCCTTATGGAACACACCTACTTGGTTATCCAACTCGTCCATTTTCGCAAAAATATTGTTCTTCTCCAAGTTCCCACCCCAGAGCTTCAAGCGTGAGTGTAACCTCACCCGTGAGAATCGCACTCTGCCGCTTATTTGATGACGACATCATCCATCGACAGTTCTTTCGGTTTACCTGGTGTATCAAATAATTGCACATACACACTTTTGGTGGATGTATTAATACCAGTTACCTTACCTTCACCATATGAGGTGACTACGAATTTTCCAATTGCCGGAAGTTCTTCTCGAATGCTTTCGTAATTGTCATGCTCATATTTCAGACAGCACATGAGACGACCGCATAATCCAGAAATTTTTGTCGGATTAAGCGATAAGTTCTGATCCTTGGCCATCTTGATCGATACGGGCTCAAAGTCACCCAGCCAAGAGGAGCAGCAAAGCACTCGTCCACATGGACCAATACCACCGAGCATCTTTGCCTCGTCCCGAACTCCGATTTGTCTGAGTTCAATCCGAGTTCGAAATACGCTGGCTAAATCTTTTACTAGCTCGCGAAAGTCAACTCGGCCTTCTGCCGTAAAATAAAAAATAATTTTGTTACGGTCAAACGTAAACTCAACGTCAACTAACTTCATGCGAAGCTGATGACCTTTAATTTTTTCAAGACAAGTAGAAAACGCATTTTTGGCTGCGGCGCGATTTTCTTCAACAACTTTTGCATCCACATCGCTTGCAATACGTATCACTTTCTTAAGAGGAAGAACAACATCCGATTCACCGACTTGCTTCTGTCCCACCACCACTTTACCGTATTCGATTCCGCGTGCTGTTTCAACAATAACATGTTGTTCCTTATCCACGGGATGCTCAACCGGATCAAAGTAATAGATCTTGCCCGCTTTCTTGAAGCGGACGCCGATGACATTATACAAGAATTAGCCCTCCTGTAAGTTTACCAATAGTTGCTCAAATGCGAGCTGAGGCGTAACATTCGCTCGCATACGCTTACTCGCTTCTAACGTATGCTCGATGCAGGACACCCAACCTGCAAACGAACGATTAAATGCATGTTTACTTATCCAATCCAACTGATCTATAAAAACGATGTTGTCCTGCCTGCCGGCCTGGAACTGTATCAAATCTTTAAACCATATAACTAATAACGACAACAGCAGTTGCGTATGCTCTACCAAATCTGTTTTAAATAGCTGTTGTCCAGCAGTGATCATCGCCGCGGTGAATCGGGTCAAACTCTCCTTGCCTAATTGTATCACTAGGGTTCTGATTTCTGCAAACTGATTCTGCTGGAGAAATTGTCTTGCACCGTCTAAACCTGATGTTAATTGAACAACGGTTCGGGCTAAAATAGACGGAGCACCCTCAGCAATAAGAGTTTGCAGCATAATCTCAGGCGACATCGGCAGGAAAGGCACCCACTGCGTACGAGAACGAATAGTAGGAAGAACAGCTTGTCCATTATCCGTAATCAGAATAGCAACAACTGGCGACAACGGTTCTTCCAAAAATTTCAGTAAACTATTCGCAGCCTGCAGCGTCATTTTGTCAGCTTGCTCTATCATATACACTTTGCGCTTCGTCCCGCTATTGCGATAAGAAAAGTCCCGCTGCAGCTCGCGAATTTGATCAATTTTTATGGACTGGCCATCTGGCGCTATCGTCGTTAGGTCTGTCTGATTGCCATGTTCAAATTTTCTGCACTCCAAGCATTCCCCGCAAGCAGCGGCAATACCTGCCGTACAGAACAATGCCTTTGAAAATTCGCGAGCCATCGCCATTCTTCCCGTACCTGAAGGACCATTAAATAAATAGGCATGAGAAATTTTACCGCTCTGCAAAGCGTGGGTCAAAATCCGCTGCGCTTTCCATTGCCCCGGAATATTTTCGAAGCTCATCGCCGTTCCTTACCTTTCCCTGCTCTCTTATCATCAAAACAATAAATTAATAAGAAGGCCTCGTATCTCACCGATCCGGTTAAGCAAGTCAATTCTTCCTTGCTCACTGTCGAGTAAATCCTCAGCCATGGAGACGAGTGTCGCATCGATCTCATCCAGCAGTTTATATCGTTTAATTCGTCCTCTGCGATCGAAGCCTTTGACTTCCTTCAGCACAACGCCGCGCCTGATGGTGTCCTCCAAAAATTGCTTGATCATTTGACGATAAATTTTCAATTCACGGACAGTCATCACTCTAGCAAGCCGATCACCTTGTCTATGAATGTCCTGCAGCTTCAGTTGAAGCTGCTCTTGTGTGCGATCAGCATCCTGCTGAACCATCACATCAGCAAAGCTTCTTGGCTGTATCTGTTTGTTTGTGGCTTCGTTATTTGTACGGTTTTGTCCCAATGGTCGAAAGCCTTGATCAATTTTCACCCTATATCACGCCCATTCAGAAATGCTCAAATCGTTCAACAGGCATTACGAATACAGCTGCTCCACCAACCTGTACTTCAACAGGGAAAGGAATATAGGAATCTGTTGATCCGCCCATCGGTGATACAGGAGTAACCAACTGGTCTCTTACTTTGCAATTTGCATTAATAACTTGGAGAACCTCATGCACTCTCTCGTCCTCAATACCAATCATAAAGGTAGTATTGCCTGCTCTTAGAAATCCACCCGTACTTGCCAGCTTCGTTGCTCTAAACCCTTCACGAACAAGTGCATTTGACAGTCTGTTGCTATCCTTATCTTGAATAACCGCGATTACTAATTTCATCTTCATTCCCCCTTGACTACTATTAGAATAGGTTATTAACAACTTGCAATTTTAACCATTAAACCATTCGTTGAATCTCAAGCCCCATAACGACAAATCTCTTGATGCATAGAAATACGTCTATACTTTAAAGTTTGACATCGGTTGCAAAAAATCCTGCAAAACGCTCATCAATTGCTGATAAAACGTCAGCAAACACTAAATCCGCACTATTTTCGGCATTTACAAGCACGATTCGTTCCGGGTTCTGCTGCAGCAGCTTCATATAGCCTTCTCGCACCTTCTCATGGAAAGACTGCTTCTCTAGGTCTAAACGATTGATTTCTCTCTCTGATGCTTGTGCGATACGTCCGAGACCTACTTCCGGAGACACATCCATGTAGATCGTCAGATCAGGCATCACTTCTTTAATCGCGAATTGATTGATGGCCCAGACCTCATCCATCCCAAGCCCACGCGCATAACCTTGATAAGCCAAGCTGCTATCTACGAAGCGGTCACAAATAACAAACTCGCCTTTCTCCAGTGCTGGAACGACCTTTTCCACCAAATGCTGTCTTCTCGCAGCTGCATACAGCAGTGCTTCTGTTCTTGCATCCATTTCAGTATTCTCGCGATCCAATATAACGGCACGAATCTGTTCTGCAATGGGAATGCCTCCTGGTTCTCTCGTCGTCGTGATCGACTTTCCCCTTTGAAGCATTATATTCGTCAATTGTTCAATCAGTGTCGATTTGCCGGCTCCTTCGCCGCCTTCTATGGTAATGAATACACCTTTTTTCAAACTAAGGCTTCTCCTAACGTTATGTTAACTATACTTTCTTCTATATTAACAAAGCGGTACTCCTAGTACAATCAACATTTACTTCAAGTTCATAATCGTTCTGCTATTTAAGCTTATTCAGGGTAAACAGCTATGGTATTCATCATTCCATCAGCAGCGCCTTGAAACTTTGCACCCATCTCGGCAAGCTTTTGTATATGCTCAATTAACTCTGCCGTGATTCTCTCTCCTGGATACAAAATAGCGATGCCAGGCGGATAAGGTATAACCATCTCTGCTGATATATGATGTACAGCATCTTTCAGCTGTATTCGCTCACTTGATTTGTTCTTAAACCTAGATCTCGCAAACGAAACAGGCTCTGATATCAAGCGGCTCTCATGACAGGTAATTATTGAAGCTGCTGGCGTCGCACACCCCTCTTTATCATCAGGCATCAGCCCATCAGAGTTGTTATTTGTCGTAGCATTGGACTCAAGTGTCTCAACAGCCTCCTGCAGCCTCTTTATGTCCTCTAATGATGTCTGAATACCGACAACAAGTACAATATACTTAGGATCTGCCATCTCAGCAAAACAGCCATGCTGCTCCAGGTGCTTCAGCAGCTCATAACCGGTTCGCTTACCGCTAGAATCGTATAACACTAGTCGCAGCGGATCTGATCGCAAGTCTGATTCGCTATTTTCATCGATTTTCATCTCCCGTATAACGGATGAGTGACGATGCAGCCATTGACGGAAAAACGCCGCTGATTCAAGACTTTGTTTAAAAAGATCAGCACCCAAAGCATCAATCATTGCTCGGGAAATATCTATTGAAGCCAAAATCGGAAACGACGGGCTTGAGCTTTGAATCATCGCAAGCGACTGACGCAGCAATTCCCTTGATATTCTTTTGCCTTGAATGTGAAGAAGCGCCCCCATCGTAAGTGTCGGCAATGTTTTATGCGCTGACTGTACAACGCCGTCTGCTCCCTCTGACATTGCCGACTGCGGAAAAGCTGGCTCCAAGCCATAATGCGCACCATGTGCTTCATCTATGAAAATCGGCTTATTATACCGATGGACAGTCTCAACATATGATTTAAGTTTCACACTAATACCGTAATAATTCGGGTTAGTCAAAAAGACAGCTTTTGCATCAGGATATTCAATAAGCGCTTCTTCCACTTGCTGGACAGAAGGAATCGTTGCTAACCCCGATAACGGTTCAATCTGAGGCGAGAGGAACACTGCTTTGGCCCCAGCAAGCTTCAAACCATTTATAATGGATTTATGTACATTCCGCTGAACGATAACAATATCATCTGGATCACATGCGGCGAGCAGTAGCGCCATATTCCCAGAGGTGCTTCCTCCAACCAAAAAGTAAGTCTCCTCTGAACCAAATGTTTTTGCAGCCAATTGCTGTGCTTCTTTAATAGAAGCTTCAGGATGATGCAAATCGTCGGTTGATGATATTTCAGTTAAATCAAGCTGCATTATTTTATAAAAATAATCGACTACATCATCATTTAATTGATCATTCCATGATGGTTGCTTAAGTGCTTGTCCCCCATGATGGCCGGGTACGTGAAATCCGACTGGCTTAGTACGGGTATGATTCACAAGCGCTTCAAATAACGGAGCAATAAAGGGCTTCATTGTTTATGTACAATCCTCTCCAGTAAACATTCATTCCTATTTCTATTATATATAATATTCAATAAACACTACAAAAAAAGAGCAGCTTCTGTAATCAGAAACCGCTCATGCATTTTTACCCAAAAATATTTGCTTCATTTGATTAATGAAAAAAGGATATTTGGCATCTTTAACATCTGTTCTTATCATTTCCGCTTCACAGGTATCACAGATAAAACCGGTCACTATCCGAATACCCTGACCTTCAGCCTTTTCCTCGTTACAAATAATACACTGATACTCGCGATTATCGTCCATAACAATCCCCGCTTTCTGATCGTCCCTTATTAACTATTATTATGACACATAGTCTATCTATTTATACTTGTTTCATAGCGCATTTCAAATATTTATATATCGTATGCCCCGTATGGGCTAATGGTTACAGCATATGTAAAAATGTTTCATAAAGCTATGGACAGAATGCTTGTAAATACCGATATAGTTAACGAGAGTCACAGTATCTCTGAGAAGGAAAGGAAAAGTAAATATGCGTCAAAAATTATCTGAACAACAAAATGCTACAATTTATCAATATCAGCTTGTAAAACGAAAAATCATTCGCCCTGAGCTTATTCAGAGCCATTTGCTTATTGCAGCCGTATTATTGGCTTTCCAAATGCTTATGTATGAAATGGATGGTCTATTTTCATGGCTTTTCGGCTTTGCAGTCGTACAGATCATCCATATCGCGATTATACTGCTTACTTTTATCCGAGTGGACGAAGCAGCTGACAGGCAATGGGTGTGGCGTATTACACCCCCATGGATTGGATTTAAACCGGCTAATGATATCAAGCTGTTCCTATTTCGCCGAGTTCATCGTCATATGTTCTGGATCGGCCTTTGTGCCATTGCGCTTCTATATCCATGGATCAAAGAATCATTGATGATTAGCATTGTAAGTTGGCACCTATGGCTGCTGATCCCGCGTATGCTTCTGTCCTTCTCTTTCCGTAAGGAGCAGAAGGACGGCGTACTTAGGCTTCAGTCTAGAGAAGCATCTTATTACCGCAGATAACAAAGAGGCCTTAGAAGCTCATGCAGAGCGTTCTAAGGCCTCAATTTTTAATCGAAATTAGATACGGAAGAAACAAAAAACCTATCGCATCACATGCGATAGGTCTCTCGTGCTTGGCGACGTCCTACTCTCCCAAGACCCTGCGGTCTAAGTACCATCGGCGCTGAAGGGCTTAACGGTCGTGTTCGGTATGGGAACGCGTGGTTCCCCTCCGCCATCGCCACCAAACGTAGCGTGTTGCACGCTGAAAACTGGATACGAAAGATTAGGCTTGCTGAAGCCTTTATGCTGCTGTCTACTGGATGTATGGGTCGCAGTAAACGTGTTTAGGATAAGCCCTCGACCGATTAGTATTCGTCAGCTACACACATTGCTGTGCTTCCACCCCGAACCTATCAACCTCGTC
>NZ_JBFTSN010000071.1:0-22903 GCF_056400045.1 Paenibacillus sp. 01L418 | reverse complement strand
CCTTTGCTTGGACTGAATGGCCTTGTAGTAAAATGCCACGGCTCCTCGGATGCCCTCGCTGTGAAAAATGCCGTAAGACAGGCTCGCAGCGCCATTCAAGGACAATTAATTGAAACAATCGCATCAGAAATCAACGGGAAGTGAGTGTGCGAAATGGGTTTACATCCTGTCGGAATAATTGGTACTGGTAAATACGTGCCAGAACGTATTTTATCGAACAAAGAGCTAGAAGCAATGGTTGAAACAAATGATGAATGGATTGTTACTCGCACAGGCATTAAAGAACGCCGCCTAGCATCAGCAGAAGAAGCAACATCCGATCTTGCACTGCATGCATCGCGTGAAGCGATTGCTGCTGCTGGACTTACGGCAGAAGATATCGATCTCATTATAGTTGCTACAATTACGCCTGATATGTTTTTTCCTTCGACTGCCTGCTTGCTTCAAGATAAGCTGGGAGCAAAGCAAGCGGCTGCGTTCGACTTGTCGGCTGCTTGCTCCGGGTTTATATATGGACTAGCGACAGGAACGAGTATGATCGCCAGCGGCATGTACAAGCATGTGCTTGTTGTAGGCGCTGAGACGCTATCGCGAATTACTGATTACACGGATCGCAACACATGCATTTTGTTCGGTGACGGTGCAGGAGCAGTTGTACTTGGACCGGTTGAAGAAGGCCGCGGCTTCCAATCGTTTGTGCTTGGCGCAGACGGAAGCGGTGGAGACTTGCTGAAGGTTCATGGAGGCGGATCACGCGTTCCAGCATCGGAAGAAAGTATCCAGTCGAAGCAGCATTTCATTCATATGGCTGGCAATGATGTATTCAAGTTTGCGGTTAGAATTATGGGCAGCGTGGCTGAAGAGGCTTTGCAGAAAGCTGGCCTAAACAAAGAAGATATTGATCTTCTTATTCCTCATCAAGCGAATATTCGGATTATCCAGTCCGCTTTAAACAGACTAAGCTTGTCGGAAGATAAAGCGATGGTCAATTTGGACAAATACGGTAATATGTCATCGGCATCCATTCCAGTTGCACTGGCTGAAGCCGTTGAGCAGGGTCGTGTCAGTGAAGGAGACCGCCTTGTACTTGTAGGTTTCGGCGGCGGCTTGACATGGGGAGCTTCCGTTCTGGTATGGTAGTATGAGCGTTGCAGCTTTTTGAAAAAATAAGACGTTATAAGTTTTCCTCTTATGACGAGCTTACATATCACCGCGAAACGAGCTATACTGTTTGATGCAGTTCGAGCCGTATACGTGTGTAAGGGGGAAACGTTATGAGTAAAATAGCATTTGTTTTTCCGGGGCAAGGCGCACAAGCTGTCGGAATGGGCAAGGACGCCTATGATGCGTTTGATCGTTCCCGTGCGATTTTTGAACAAGCGGATGAGGCATTGGGCTTCTCATTAAGCCAGATTATTTTTGAAGGACCAGAAGATACGCTTAAACAAACAGCGAATACACAGCCAGCACTGCTTACCGTTAGCGTTGCGCTATTGGAAGCGTTGGAAGGCCGGGGGCTGAAGCCGGATTATGTTGCTGGGCACAGTCTTGGGGAGTATAGCGCGCTTGTCGCTGCTGGAGTCCTATCCTTTGATGATGCTGTTCGTACTGTCCGTGCTCGCGGTCAATTTATGGAGCAAGCTGTTCCTAGCGGCCAAGGCGCAATGGCAGCAGTGCTCGGCGCTGAACGCGATACGCTCGCAGCGCTTTGTGCGGCAATTACAGCTGAAGGCTCGGCTGTTGAGCTTGCAAATGTGAATTGTCCGGGTCAAATTGTGGTGTCAGGTACTGCAGCAGGTGTTGATGCTGTTGTCCAGCGCGGCAAAGAAGAGGCTGGAGCAAAACGGGTTATTCCTCTTGAAGTAAGCGGTCCATTCCATTCATCCCTAATGAAGCCTGCAGCTGTAAATCTTCAAGCGACATTAGCTGATATAGCGATGAAGGATGCTAAAGTTCCTGTTGTGGCGAATGTCACTGCCAATGCGGTAACATCGGCGGATGAGATACGTGGTCTGCTCGTAGAACAGGTGTGCTCACCTGTCCTTTGGGAAGATAGCGTACGTTATTTAGTCGAGCAAGGCGTTGATACATTTGTGGAAATCGGGTCGGGAACGGTGCTTGCCGGCCTCATCAAAAAAGTCGACAAAAATCTACGCGTCATCTCGATTAACAGCATCAGTGCGCTTGAAGCGCTGCAGGTGAATGAACAATAGGATGGAGGGGATTCGATGTTTGCTAGCTTGGAAGGAAAAAAAGCACTCGTAACAGGCGCATCGCGGGGCATTGGCAGATCGATTGCTATTGCCCTCGCCGAGGCAGGCGCGGATGTTGCCATTAACTACTCAGGCAGCGAAGCGGCAGCAGCTGAAACGGCGCAAGCTGTAGAAGCACTCGGTAGACGCGCTATTGTAATAAAAGCTAATGTTGGCAAAGTAGATGAATTTGAAGCGATGGTCAAGGAAGTCATCGAGCAATTCGGAGCGGTTGACATATTAGTGAATAATGCGGGCATTACAAGAGATAATTTAATCATGCGTATGAAGGAAGACGAGTTTGACCAAGTCATTGAAACCAACTTAAAAGGKGTTTTCAATGGCATTAAAGCGGTCACTCGCTCTATGATGAAACAACGCTCCGGCCGAATCATCAACATTTCTTCTGTTGTTGGTGTGCTCGGAAACCCTGGGCAGGCTAACTATGTCGCAGCCAAAGCTGGTGTCATTGGTCTTACTAAGGCTAGTGCCCGCGAGCTTGCGTCACGCGGCATTACAGTTAACTGTGTAGCCCCAGGATTTATTCAAACCGAAATGACGGACAAGCTGCCGGAAGAAATGCGCCAATCTTTATCTGGCCAAATTCCGCTTGCCCGTCTCGGAGATCCGAGCGACATCGCAAACGCAGTCCGTTTTCTTGCTTCGGATGCTTCAGCCTATATGACTGGACAGACGATTCATGTGGACGGCGGCATGTATATGTAACACCAGATAATTCAGCAATAATGAATTAAAACGGTTACGTATGGCATTTTATCTTTAATTCTCGTATAATACCATGGAGGAGGTGAACCGGATGTCCGAAGTAGTAGATCGCGTAAAACGTATCGTCATCGACCGACTAGGCGTAGACGAAGCGGAAGTTACACTTGAAGCTTCATTTAAAGATGACCTCGGCGCTGACTCTCTTGATGTCGTTGAATTGGTCATGGAGCTAGAAGACGAGTTTGATATGGAAATTTCTGATGAAGATGCTGAGACTATCACCACTGTGGGAGAAGTAGTTAAATACATACAATCTCATACGTAAGAAGGACAAGTCCCGTTTTTAATAAACGGGACTTCTCTCCATCTAGGCAGTTTCATGCATTACACTTAAGCAAGCAAGGCAGCTTTTATATAAAGAAGCGTGAATGGCTTTATGTGCATCTCATTTATACCTCCTTATATTTCAAGCGTAAAGGTTTCGCCGTTTGGTACGGCTAGGCTTGTATTTACGGAGAAATATAAGCAGGGTATACGCAATATAGCAACATTGACCGATTAACAAAGGTGACGCAGCTTGCGCATCAAATTTGCTGGACATAGAGGTGAATCGAATGAAACAAAGAGTTGTTGTTACGGGTATGGGGGTTATTACCTCACTCGGTTCCGATTTGGAAGAGTTCTGGGGTAACTTGCTGGATGGAAAATCAGGTGTATCGGTTGTTGAAGCTTTCGATTTCTCTGAGTATCCGACGCGCATTGCCGCAGAAGTTAAAAATTTCAATCCCGAAGATTACGGTTTAGATAAAAAAGAAGCACGCAGAATGGATCGTTTCGTACAATTTGCTGCTGTAGCTAGTCAATTGGCAGTTAAAGATGCTGATTTGCAAATTGGTACGAATGCAGACCCTGAGCGTGTTGGCGTTATGGTCGGTTCCGGTATCGGTGGACTAGGCACTTGGGAAGACCAGCACAATATTTTGCTGGAGAAAGGCCCTAAGCGCGTCAGCCCTTTCTTTATTCCGATGATGATCGCGAACATGGCTTCTGGACAAGTATCCATGCTTACTGGTGCGAAAGGTCCAAATAGTACGGCAGTAACCGCTTGTGCTACGGGCACTCATTCCATCGGCGATTCTTTCAAATTGATTCAACGCGGCGACGCTGACGTGATGATTGCTGGCGGAGCAGAAGCGACGATCAGACCGACTGGCATGGCAGGCTTCTGCTCGATGCGTGCGATGTCCGTTCGCAATGAAGAGCCTGAAAAAGCAAGTCGTCCGTTCGATGTTGACCGTGATGGTTTCGTAATGGGCGAAGGCGCTGGTGTACTCGTGCTTGAATCCCTTGAGCATGCGCAGGCACGCGGTGCAAAAATTTATGCTGAGGTTATTGGCTACGGTATGAGCGGTGACGCTCATCACATGACTGAGCCAGATCCAGATGGTGCAGCTCGCTGCATGGTGAAAGCATTCAAGGATGCTGGAATTGATCCTTCTGAGATCGACTATATCAATGCGCACGGCACTTCGACACCTGTCGGTGATCGCTCAGAGACAAAAGCGATCAAAAAAGCGCTCGGCGACCATGCTTATAAAGTAGCGGTCAGCTCAACGAAATCGATGACAGGTCATTTACTAGGTGCTGCTGGCGGCGTTGAAGCCGTAATTCTCGGCTTGACTATCAAAAGCGGCATCATCGCTCCGACTATTAATTTAGACAATCAAGACCCGGAGTGCGATCTTGATTATGTACCTAATAAACCGCGTGAAGCGAATGTAAGGATAGCATTGTCCAACTCATTTGGCTTCGGCGGTCACAACGCATCGATCGTGATGAAAGTTTATGAAGCGTGATTCCTTCTATGAGCTGCAGCAGCGGCTGCAGCTCAGTTTTAAGCGGACAAAGCTGCTGAGGCAAGCTTTCACTCATACTTCTTATGTAAATGAACACAAGCGCGGGTCAGCTCAGGATAATGAGCGTTTGGAATTTTTGGGAGATGCGGTGCTTCAATTACTCGTTTCTGAGTATTTGTTCGCAACGTATCCGCAGCGGCCTGAGGGCGAGCTCACGAGAATGCGTGCATCAATCGTCTGCGAGCCATCTTTAGCCCAATTTGCTGAACGCTTGGAGCTCGGTTCGCATGTGCTTCTCGGACGCGGTGAAGAGCAGCTAGGCGGTCGRCAAAGGCAAGCTTTGCTAGCTGATTTGTTCGAGTCGTTTGTCGGTGCCATTTTCCTTGACGCAGGAATTGAGGAAACGAGAGCTTTTCTTAATGAGCATATGTTTCCTTTTGTTGAGTCAAACGACTATGGTCTTCTTGTTAAAGACTCCAAGTCGAAGCTGCAGGAACGATCGCAGCATCATGGGCTTGGTGCAGTGGAATACCGAATCATTGAAGAACGTGGACCTGCGCATGACCGTGAATTTGTCGTTGAAGTATATCTCGGTGAAGAGCGTTTTGGCGTCGGCAGCGGGAGGACGAAGAAGGAAGCGGAGCAGCGTGCTGCAGCTGAAGCATGGCGCACGCTATCGCAGGAACAAGGCTAATCAGCATAGAGAGTTTCCGGAAGGTCTTCTGACCTGCCGGGCGCTCTCTTTTTTTATGAACGTTTATTATGTAGCCCTGATAAAAAGGAAGAGCGGTTTAACCAGCTGAAATAAGGTGATAAACGCAGCATTTGGTTGCTTTTAGTAGCTTAAATGGTTATCAAGGCCCATAAGATGTGGTACAATGAGGGGTGAGGTGAAAACCAAGACATGTTTCTGAAACGGATTGAATTATCAGGCTTTAAGTCTTTCGCTGATCGGACCGAAATGGAGTTTGTAACCGGTATTACTGCGGTTGTAGGGCCGAACGGCAGCGGAAAAAGCAACATCTCGGACGGCATACGCTGGGTGCTCGGTGAGCAAAGCGCAAAGAGCCTCCGCGGCGGCAAGATGGAAGATATTATTTTTGCCGGAAGCGATGCTAGGAAAGCTGTCAACTACAGCGAGGTATCCCTTACTCTTGATAACTCGGATGGGGCATTGCCGCTCGAGTATAACGAGGTAACAGTGACACGGCGTGTACATCRCAGCGGAGATAGCGAATATTTAATAAACAAGCAGCCATGCAGGCTAAAAGATATTACCGAGCTATTCATGGATACCGGTATCGGTAAAGAAGCTTATTCCATCATTGGACAAGGCCGAATTGAAGAAATTTTAAGCACGCGCTCGGAGGATCGTCGCGGAATATTTGAAGAAGCCTCCGGCATCGTCAAATACAAGTCGCGTAAGCGCGAAGCGCAGAGAAAGCTTGATGAAACCGAGCAAAATCTGCTTCGCATTCATGATCTGGTGACAGAGCTTGAAGATCAGGTTGGCCCGCTTCGCAAGCAATCGGAGAAAGCCATTCACTTCAAAGCGCTCAAGGAACAGCTGAAAACGAAGGAAATCTCTATGTACGTACATAACATCGAACAGATTCATGGTTCATGGACGGAGGCAAACGGCAAGCTTGAGCGTTTGCAGCAGGAGCAGCTTCAGCTATCTACGGTTGTCAGCAAACATGATGCACATTTGGAGAAGGATCGTCAGCAGCTACGGGAGCTTGAGCTTGAGCTTGATCAGCTTCATGAAGCGATGCTGCAAATTAGTGAGGATTTCGAGAAATGTGAAGGATACGGCGAGGTACTGAAGGAACGCAAGCGCAACTTGGAGCAAAATAAACGTCAGCTTGAAGAGTCAATCGCTGCACAGGACGCTCGCATTGTCACAATGACGCAGGAAGAAGCGGAATTTCGCAGCCGCGCAGCTGCGTTGCAGCTGCAGCTAGCAGATCTGCGCTCAAAAATAGCCGATGAAGAAGCGCGTCTCGTAGGCGTTGCAGGCGGAGCAGTCGTTGATGCGGAAGAAACACTCAAAAGCGAGCTATTGGAAGTGCTCAGCTCGATGGCGCAGCACCGCAACGAAATTCGTTATGCTTCGCAGCAGCAAGAAGCATTGCAGCGGCGGATGGAGCGAATTAGCGAGGATGAGAGCAAATGGTTGGAGCAGCAGGAAAAATTGGACGAGAGACGCTCTGCACTTGCGGCTGCGCTTGAATCAACACTGGCGCGACTAGAACAGGCAAGAAACAAAACGCTTACGGAATCTGAACAAACGAGAAAGATTTCTCAAAGTTTGGAAGAGATCACTTTAGCTATGCGAAAGTGGGAGCAGAAGCTCGACAGCCATGTTTCTAGGCGCGATACCATGAAAGAAATGCAGGATGCGCTTGATGGCTTTATGCAGGGCGTAAAGGAAGTTCTCAAAGCTTCCAGACGCGGCAATAGTGGAATCAGCGGTGTTCATGGCGCGGTTGCGGAGCTTGTTCGTGTTCCTGAACGCATTGAGACTGCCGTTGAGACTGCACTGGGCGGGGCCTTGCAGCATGTGGTCATGGAGGATGAGAAAACGGCTCGCGCAGCTATCGCATTCTTGAAGCAGCGTCAGCTAGGACGAGCTACCTTCCTGCCGCTCGATGTCATACGTGGCAGACAAGTTCCTGAGCATGACAAACGTATAGCCGAATCCATTGAGGGCTTCGTAGGCGTTGCTGCTGATTTGGTAAGCTCGGATGACCGCTATTCAGCGATTGTGAACAGTTTGCTTGGCAATGTTTTGCTAGCCGAAACGCTGGAGCAAGCCAACCGGATTGCATCGAAATGTCAATATCGATACCGCGTCGTCACGCTTGAAGGTGATATTGTTAATGCTGGCGGTTCAATGACGGGGGGCAGCTTGCAGAAGAAAGGCGCTAGCCTGCTTGGTCGTCAACGACAAATCGACTCGCTTGATCAAGAGATTGCAGATGCTCGCAAGATGGTAGAGCAGCTTCGTAATAAGCTAAGCGATTTGCGCAAAGAACATTCTATTCGCACCCACAATATTGAGGAGCTGCGTGCAGAAGGCGAGAAAAGCCGCATTGAAGAGCAGCAAATAAGAGCTGAGCTTCAGCAGCTTCACAATGAGGCGAAGCATCTCGACGAGCAGCGTCAGCTGTATTCAGCAGATCGGAACACTCATTTGTCCGAGCAGAAAGATGTTCAGGCAGCAGCCAAAGCTGCAGAGCTCCGTTTAGAACAGCTGGTTGTAGATGAAGCGAGGCTGCAGGAAGCGATTCGTATGGCAGAAGAGCGGCGTAAAGCTAGCGAATTTGCGAAGGAAGAGCTGCAAGGCCAGCTTACCGATATTAAGATCGCTGCCGCGAAGACTGATCAAGAAAAATTATCGTTCGAAGATCAATCAGCGAGAGTACGAGCGGAAATTGGTCGAGCGAAGCAAGAGCTTGGAAGCTTGCGCTCCTTGTCCGTTCAGCAAGAGGAAGAAATCGCAAGGCATGCCGATGAAACGGTACAGCAGATTGAACAGCTCAATCACCTGCGTTTGAAGAAGCAGGAATGTGCAGAGCAAACGGATTTCAAACGATCAGCACGCGCTAAGCGTATTGCTGAGCTCGATTTGGGCGAAAGTGAAACGAAGGAGCAGCGCGGACAACTTCGGACGGTTGAAGAGCAGATGAGGCAGACCGAAATTGCGGCTAACCGTCTAGACGTTGAGCTTGATAACTTGCTTCGGAAGCTCAGTGAGGAATATGAGCTTAGCTATGAGCTCGCTAAGGAGCAGTACCCTATACCTGAGGATGTTCTCGGTACACAAAATGAGGTTAGAGACGTTAAACGTCAGATAACCGCTCTAGGCGAAGTGAACTTAGGTGCGATCGAGGAGTATGAGCGTGTCAGCGAACGTTTTGAGTTTTTGTCCGAGCAGAAGGATGATTTGATCGACGCAAAAACGACGTTGTACCAGGTCATTCGCGAGATGGACGATGAGATGTCCAAACGATTCAAAGCGACGTTTGAAGCGATTCGCAGTCATTTTGTTATCGTATTCGCGAAGCTGTTCGGTGGTGGCCGAGCTGATCTTGTGCTCGTTGAGCCAGATCGTGTTCTTGATACAGGAATCGACATTGTCGCTCAGCCGCCAGGCAAAAAACTTCAAAATCTACAGCTGCTCTCTGGTGGAGAAAGAGCTTTGACCGCAATCGCTTTGTTATTTGCGATTTTACAGGTGAAACCCGTTCCGTTCTGCGTGCTTGATGAGGTTGAAGCTGCGCTTGATGAGGCAAACGTATCACGCTTTGCTCAATATTTGCGTGAGTTTTCAGAGCTTACGCAGTTTATCGTCGTTACTCATCGTAAAGGCACGATGGAGGAAGCGGATGTGCTATATGGTGTTACGATGGAGGAAGGCGGCGTATCGAAGCTCGTTTCTGTACGCTTAGAGGATGAAGAGCCGGTATCCGCATAACTTATAGAAAAAACGGCAACGTGAGGATGGGGAGTTGGAACGATGAGTTTTTTTAAGAAGCTGAAGGAAAGTATCGCTACAAAGACAGAAGCGGTGACAAATATTTTCAAAGAAGGCTTATCGAAGACGCGTACGGCTTTTGTTGAGAAGGTAGAAGAGCTTATCACACGCCGCAAAAAAATCGATGAGCAGTTTTATGAAGAACTAGAGGAAATATTAATTGGCGCCGATGTTGGTGTGAATACCGTTATGCAGCTTATTGACGATCTGCGGGTTGAAGTGAAAAAACGGAAGATCGAGGATGCTTCGGATTTGCAGCCAATCCTATCTGAGAAGCTGATTCAGCTCATGAAGGGTGACGATCATTCCGGCTTGCGGATGGCGCCAAGCGGCATCACTGTTATTTTGTTCGTTGGCGTAAATGGCGTTGGCAAGACGACGACCATTGGCAAGCTTGCTCATAAATTTAAGAGCGAAGGCAAGAGTGTGCTTATGGCAGCTGGCGATACGTTCCGCGCAGGAGCTATTGAGCAGCTGGAGGTATGGGGACAGCGTGTTGGTGTCGATGTCATTAAGCAGCAATCAGGAGCTGACCCTGCAGCAGTGATGTTCGATGCGGTGCAAGCTGCAAAGCAGCGCGGCGTAGACGTTCTGTTATGCGATACGGCTGGCAGGCTGCAAAACAAAACAAATTTGATGGAAGAGCTGAACAAGATTTTCCGCGTGATTCAGCGCGAGCTTCCTGACGCTCCTCATGAGGTTCTTCTTGTGCTTGATGCAACGACTGGCCAAAACGCACTTAGCCAAGCAAAATTATTTGGCGAGAAAAGCGGCGTAACCGGTCTCGTGCTGACAAAGCTTGATGGCACAGCTAAAGGCGGAATCGTAATTGCTATTCGTAATGAGCTAAGCCTCCCGGTTAAGCTTGTAGGTCTTGGCGAAAAAATGGGTGATTTGCAGCAATTCGATTCAGAGCAATTTATTCATGCATTGTTTGCTGGATTAATCCAGCGTGAAGATGATTCTGAAGCTGAAAAAACGTCGGAGTAAGCGGCGATTAACGATGGTTTGGAGCAGTTAAAACAGCTCGTAAAGGTGACAAGGGAAAATACTTGACAGCAGCCTATAGTGTCATGTATTATAAAAGACGTTGCTGGTGTAAAGGTATTTACCTTGTCGGCAGAACAAGCAAATAACAGGAGGGGCTGAGGGGATGAAAGCAAATGAACCAGATGCCTTGTCCAAGACAACCCGAATAAACTTGTTGTTCGACTTTTACGAGCCGCTCTTGACAGAGAAGCAGCGGACGTTTCTCAAATATTATTTTCACGACGACTTCACACTTGGGGAAATTGCTGGCGAGTTTGGAATTAGCAGACAAGCGGTATATGAGCACATCAAGCGTGCAGAACAAGTGCTAGAAAGTTATGAAGGCAAGCTAGGCTTGCTTGTAAGACATGAATCCTTTCAACAATTAACTGTGCAGCTTGTAAACAGCGTTAACGAGCTTTCCATTGCAGAGCAGGACAAGCAGGCGCTTATGAGTGTCATTGCACAATTTAAATTAGCCGAATAAAACATGAAGAATGGAGGTGACGGTACATGGCAGCATTTGAGAGCTTATCGAGTCGGCTTCAAAATGTGTTCAGCAAGCTGAGGGGCAAAGGCAAGGTTTCCGAGGATGATGTTAGTGAAGCAATGCGTGAAGTGCGTTTGGCGCTTCTAGAGGCAGACGTTAACTTTAAAGTCGTGAAGGACTTTATTGCGAAGGTGAAGGAACGGGCTATTGGCCTCGATGTATCCAAGAGCTTCACGCCCGGCATGGTCGTCATCGATATCGTAAATAAAGAGCTGACCGAGCTGATGGGCGGCACGCAGAGCAAGCTGGTTAAGGCTAATAAGCCTCCGACAGTCATTATGATGGCGGGTTTGCAAGGTGCGGGTAAGACAACAACTTCAGGCAAGCTGGCAAAATTGCTTCAGAAGAGCAACAATAAGCCGCTTCTTATCGCTTGTGATATTTATCGTCCTGCTGCCATTAAGCAGCTTCAAGTGCTTGGTGAACAAATCAATGCGCCGGTCTTCTCCTTGGGTGATCAGACATCACCTGTAGAGATTGCGCGTGCTGGACTACAGCATGCCAAAGACAACGGCAATGACTATGTCATTATTGATACCGCCGGTCGTTTACATATCGACGAAGAGCTGATGGAAGAGCTTAAGCAAATTCATCAGGTTACAAAGCCGGATGAGGTTCTCCTCGTTGTTGATGCAATGACAGGACAAGATGCTGTAAACGTTGCACAAAGCTTTCATGAACAGCTCGCTTTAACAGGCGTTGTACTAACGAAGCTCGATGGCGATACTCGCGGTGGCGCGGCGCTATCGGTAAAAGCAGTTACAGGCTGTCCGATTAAATTCGCAGCAATGGGTGAGAAGATCGACTCCTTGGAGCCGTTCCATCCAGAGCGTATGGCTTCACGTATTCTCGGCATGGGCGATATGCTATCTCTTATTGAGAAGGCGCAGTCGAACATTGATGCAGATAAAGCGAAGGAAATGGAACGTAAAATGCGTACAGCAGAGTTTACGTTCGACGATTTTCTTGAGCAGATGGAGCAGGTTCGCAATTTGGGGCCGCTTGATCAAATTATGGATATGCTGCCCGGCATGAACAAGATGAAGGGCATGAAGGATATGAAGGTCGATGAGAAACAAATCGGCCGCGTCGAGGCGATTGTCCGCTCCATGACGAAAGAGGAGAAGCAAAAGCCAGAGCTGCTTAATCACAGTCGCCGCAAGCGTGTTGCTGCAGGTAGCGGAACAACGATCGTTGAGGTAAACCGCCTCATTAAGCAGTTTGACGATATGAAAAAAATGATGAAGCAATTCTCATCGATGATGGGACCGAAAGGACCTAAGGGCGGCAAGAAGGGCCTGAAAGGTATGCTCGGCAAAAATATGAAGTTCCCGTTTTAATGGTTGTTTACTCTTTGAAGGAGGTGAATTTTTAATGGCAGTACGTATTCGTTTGAAAAGAATTGGTGCTCACAAAGCTCCTTTCTACCGCGTAGTAGTTTCGGATTCCCGTTCGCCGCGTGATGGTCGTTTTATCGAAGAAATCGGTACTTATAACCCGGTTGCACAACCGGCTCAAGTTAAGATTGATGAAGAGAAAGCGCTAAAATGGTTGCAAACTGGAGCGCAAGCTTCTGATACCGTTCGTGACTTGCTTTCCAAAGCTGGTGTTCTTAAAAAGTTCCATGAGCTTAAGCAACAGAAATAACTGTTGAATAGCGGAGGGCCTTGAGATGAAAGAATTGATTCTTGTCATAGCGAAGGCATTGGTTGATCATCCTGAACAGGTGCAAATCAATGTGAAGGATGATGACCGTGGCACGATATACGAGCTTTCGGTTCACCCCGAGGATATCGGTAAAATCATCGGTAAACAGGGACGCATAGCGAAAGCGATTCGCACGGTAGTGACTTCTGCTTCCGTGAAATCGCAAAAGCGTGTCATCGTCGACATTATGTCATGATGTACGTATGAAGAGAAGGTTGGGATGAATGTCCTAACCTTCTTTTCAATATGTACACTTATCCATGGATGTCGTTAATCATTACGGCTTCGTTCTTCAACATGGAACGAAGCCGTTTTTGCATGTATAATAAGGCTATACACATATGAAGGGCTGGTTCTAATGAACGAAAAATGGTTTACAGTCGGGAAAGTCGTAAATACGCACGGTATCCGCGGAGAGTTGAAAATTCTTTCGCAAACGGATTTTGCAGAGGATAGATTTGCTTCTGGAAACAAGCTTCTTATGGTGAACGAGGAAAGCGGAGCTTCACTGGAAGTTAAAGTAATCAGCTCACGCGCGAACAAAAACGTATACATATTGAAGCTGGAAGGCTTCACTGATATTAATGCGGTTGAGAAATATAAAGGCTGGGTATTGAAAATTTCAGCCGACCAGCAGCTTGAGCTTGAAGAAGGTGAATATTATTATCACGAAATTATAGGCTGCCGCGTCGTTACCGAGGAAGGCGAGGAGCTGGGCACGATTTCGGAAATTCTAAGCCCAGGAGCAAATGACGTATGGGTGGTGGATCGTCCGAAAGGCTCGGGGAAGCAATTGCTTTTGCCTGTTATTGATGATGTCTTAGTCAATGTCGACACAAAAGAGAAAATCGTGACGGTCCATTTGATGGAAGGATTGATTTAACCGATGAAAATAGATGTGCTGACGCTGTTTCCCGAAATGTTCGACGGCGTGTTCAATTCGAGCATTTTAGGAAAAGCGAAAGAGAAGGGGATCGTATCCCCTCAAGCAATCAACTTCCGTGCTTATTCAGGCAATAAGCATAACACGGTTGATGATTATCCATACGGCGGCGGTGGCGGCATGGTCTTGAAGCCAGATCCGGTCTTTGCTGCAGTAGAGGATCTAAAGCTGGATGACAATATAAAGCCGCGTGTTATTCTTCTATGCCCGCAAGGAGCACAGTTTACGCAGAAGAAGGCTGAAGAGCTTGCAAAGGAACAGCATTTGGTTCTTATTTGCGGTCACTATGAAGGTTATGATGAGCGTATACGCGAGCATCTTGTAACAGACGAGCTGTCGATTGGTGATTACGTGCTTACGGGTGGAGAAATACCTGCAATGGTGCTCATCGATAGCGTTGTTAGATTACTGCCAGGAGTGCTTGGCAATGAAACTTCTGCCGTTACAGATTCATATAGCACAGGTTTGCTTGAGCATCCCCATTACACTCGGCCTGCGTCGTTCCGCGGCTGGGATGTCCCGGATGTTCTTATATCTGGTCATCATGCGAATATTGAGGTGTGGCGTCGTGAGCAGTCGCTGCTGCGGACGCTGCAGCGCCGTCCTGACCTTCTGAAGAGCGCCCCGCTTACGGACAAGGAACGCAAATGGGTGGCTTCACAGTTAAAGCAGGAGCCTAATAAGACAGGCAAATAGTACAACCCTAGCTAATAAACAAAGCCGCAACGAATTTCGTTGCGGCTTTGTTTATTTAGAAGTATTCGATGATTATGGCGTGTAAAAATTTTGGGTATAGTAGACGTTATAGGTTCCGCCTAATGCAACACCTGTACCTAGTCGCTCAAGCTTGCTGTTTAATAGTGCTTCACGATGGCCTTCTGTTGAATTGACCCAGCCATAGTGAGCAAATATGCTATTTTTGTATCCGGCAGCTATGTTTTCGGCAGCTGAGTGATACTTAACGCCTTTTGCTTTCATTCGGTCAAAGGGAGACGAGCCATCTGGATTTGTATGGTCAAAAAATTTACGTGTACTCATATCGTTGCTGTGACCATGCGCAGAGGCAGCAGCGAGCTTGTCCCATTGCAGCAGAGGTATTTTGCGAACAGCGCGCTCAGCGTTAGTAAGATCAAAGAGCTGTTGTTCATATGCGTCTGCCAGCTTGGATGTATTGGCTGATTTTAACGCTGTGGATTTGAAAACGGATTGATCCATTTGCATGACACCAGCTATTTTGTTTCCATCACGTCGGTCAATGAAGAGAACGGTATGTACGTTTTTTGTAGTGTAAGCATAATAATCGTTATTTGTCTCGACATTGGTTGCTTCGCCAACCAGCTTTTTGGCATTACCAATCGTTTGACCGATCTGGATGCCCGACTTCATCGCCCAGCTATCTTTGCCGTTGGAGAAAAGTGCGATTACCCGATCATTTTGGATGCCGAACATCATGTAGTTGGTATAGCTGCTATTATAAACGTACCAGGAGAAACCATATTCGCTTGGATCAATTCTTGACGGTTTTCCGAGCGTTTGTTGAAGCTTTTGCAGCGAATCGTTTAACGTTATTTCATGAAGGCGATCAACGGTGTTAATAATTTTAGCATCGGACAACGCTTTTGAGTGAAGTTTGAGGTTATAGAAGAAGGTAAGCGCCTCAGCGCGTGTAAGCTTTCCATCTGGTATGAAGCCGCTAACGGTGGCAGAGGTGCGTCCGTTCGATATTTTCTCATCAAGCAGCCACTGAATTGCGCTTTGCTCTGTAAATTCCTTTCCATTTGCCGCGGAAGCTAGAAGCAACGCAGCTTGTCCACGTCGGAATTCGACATTTTGTGAAGCGTTATTGATAGGCCAGCCCAAATTATTCGCATAATCGTAATAAGGCTTGGTCCAATTGCTGGCGCTGGAAGAAGATGTTGTGACTAATCCATAGGCTCTCAATAGCATAGCAAGAAACTCAGCTTCATTAACACCCTTGTTTGGCTTGAAGGAATTATCCCCATAACCTTGAGCTAATTTCTGATCAACAGCCCAAGAGATATAGGAGCCAGCCCAGTGTCCATTCGTATCTTTAAAAGCCAAGGATTCAGCAGAGGTTTGCAATGGTGCAGAAATGGTTAATATTAATAGTACAGATGCGATTCCCCCTTTTGTTTTGTTACAAAAAGATTGTTTAATATGGTGCAATTTTGTCACCTCTTCATGTCGGTGTTTGTCATCATTTAGTATACATGATTTATGAATAAAAAAATCGTGTTGTATTATTGGGCTAGCTATGGTAAAATTTCTAATGTTGTTCGTAAAGTCGGACGGTCCGCTATCAGCGATGAACCGATTCAGAGGAATCCGGTGAGCTTATAAGAACGTCTATGGTGGAAGGAGTGAATCAAATGAATCTTTTGCAAACAATCGCGCAAGAAAATCTGCGCCAAGGTCTACCGAACTTTCGTCCAGGTGACACGCTAAAAGTTCATGTAAAAGTTATCGAGGGAACTCGTGAGCGTATCCAATTGTTCGAAGGCGTTGTAATCAAACGTCGCGGCGGTGGAATCAGCGAAACTTTTACAGTGCGTAAAATTTCCTACGGTGTTGGTGTGGAAAGAACTTTCCCGCTTAACTCGCCTAAAATCGAAAAAATCGAAGTGGCTCGCCGTGGTAAAGTACGTCGCGCGAAATTGTACTACCTACGTAGTCTTCGCGGAAAAGCTGCTCGTATTAAAGAAATTCGTTAAGAACAAACGACAAGAGGGGCTTGCGCAAACAAGCTCCTTTTCGTTTTTTCTCAAAGGTCATTTACATATTACAGCATATGGGAAGAAGGCGGACTGAATGGACTCACAGCAGCGAAATGACGGGCTGGACAATGGCAATGATCATGAAATGAAAAATACGCAGGAACATGCGGACATTGAGCAGAATTTACCAAACCGTGCAGCAGCCCATGCATCCGGCTCAGGAAAACAGGGCGGAGCTTATAAAGAAGTCGTAGAATGGATCAAGGCTTTAGTCATTGCGGTCGTTCTCGTATTTCTCATTCGTCAATTTTTGTTTTCACCATTCATCGTCGACGGACCTTCCATGAAGCCTAATTTCGAGACCGGCGAACGGTTAATAGTAAATAAAATTTTGTATACGATACGCGAGCCGAAATTTGGTGAGGTCGTAGTGTTTGATGTTCCAGAGCAAGGCCGAAAATTTATAAAACGAGTGATTGGCGTACCGGGTGATAAAATTCGACTCGAAGGCGATGACCTTTATATTAATGATAAAAAAATAGACGAGCCTTATTTAAAAGAAGCTGTTGCGGCAGCACATGCCGAAGGCAAGCTGTACAACGAAAAAGGAATAAATTCCGATGTATCTGAAATCACTGTTCCTGAGGACACGATTTTTGCACTTGGCGACAATCGCAGCGATAGTACAGATAGCAGGGTTATCGGATTTGTATCGGATAAAGAGGTTGTTGGACGTGCCGATATTATTTTTTGGCCGCTGAACAAACTAGAGTTTATAAAGCACTGGACTAAATGAGGTGAGTAAATGACCATTCAATGGTTTCCGGGTCATATGACGCGGGCGAAACGGCAAATACAAGACAAGCTCAAACTAATCGATCTTGCCATCGAACTATTGGATGCACGGGTTCCGCTATCTAGCCGTAATCCGATGATTGAGGAAATTTTGAACGGCAAGCCAAGATTGATCGTATTAAACAAATCCGACTTGGCTGATCCAAAAACGACAGAGCAATGGATGGCTTATTTCCGTAATGAAGGCCATGAATCGATCGCAATTGATTCCTCAACAGGCACGAAGGTAAATGAGGTTCCGCTCAAGGCAAAGCAAATTTTGCATGAGAAAATTGCACGTCAAATTGCAAAAGGCATAAATCCTCGTGCAATTCGCGGACTTATTGTAGGTATACCGAATGTCGGGAAATCCACGTTGATCAACAAGCTCGCTGGACGCGCTATTGCTTTAACCGGCGACCGTCCTGGCGTTACGAAGGGACAACAATGGATTAAGATTGGAACTGAAATGGAATTACTCGATACACCGGGCATATTGTGGCCAAAGTTTGAAGACGAGCTCGTCGGATACAGGCTTGCTATGACAGGTGCAATTAGAGAGCAAATTTTGAATGTTGACGATATCGCGTTTTTTGCGATGCGTGAGCTGGTAGATCGTTACTGGCCTAACATGAAAGAGCGGTATGAGCTTGAAACGCCACCTAAGGATGCTAAGGATTCAGATGAAATCGTGCGTGTGATGGAAGATATCGGACGTCGGAGAGGCTGCCTTGTTAGCGGTGGACATGTCAATTTGGAGAAAACATCCGGAATCATTTTGCGTGATTTGCGCTCAGGCAAGCTAGGAAGAATTACGCTCGAAGCGCCACCTTATTGATGTGAAACGGGGGAACGTAACGTGCTGCAATATGAACAGTCGTTATGGGAAGAAGGATTTAAAGCGATTGCTGGTGTAGATGAGGTTGGCCGAGGCTGCTTGTTCGGAGACGTCGTGGCAGCTGCCGTTATTTTACCGCCAGGGCTTGTGATTGAAGGGGTTAACGACTCCAAGAAGCTTTCCGAGAAAAAGCGTGACCAGCTGTATGATATTATTTTGCAGGAATGTGTAGCGTGGTCGGCTGCTCGTGTTGATGCTGAAACGGTTGATCGAATCAATATTAAGCAGGCAGCTAGGCTTGCAATGAAAATTGCAGTGGAATCGTTACAGGTTCCTTCTGACTATTTGCTTGTTGATGCGGAGAAGGTCGATGTTAGTCTGCCGCAGCTCTCGATCATTAAAGGGGATGCTACAAGCCAATCGATCGCTGCAGCCTCTATCGTTGCCAAGGTTACGCGCGATAGGCTTTGTGTGACCGAATGGGAGCAGGAATATCCAGCTTATGGCATTGCTATACACAAGGGATATGCAACGAAGCTTCATCGGGAGCGATTGCTAGCTAATGGACCAAGTCCTCTGCATCGCAGATCGTTTCTCGGCAATTTATTTACAGAGGAGCAGCTGCTTCTCTTCTAGCTGCATCTCGCAGCACATATTATATGACGCTCGATTGATTGTGCGAGGCAAAAGATGCCTAGTGTAATTATCGGGCGTTATTTTGTTTTTGTGCTGTTTTTTGGGGTGAACGGCTACAAGCTTTGCTCATTTTGACCGATATAAGGCTTATAGGTTTAATGAAGTCGTACATGCTTATGTAAAGAGCTCGCTTAAGTGCAAAGAGCAAACGCATAGAATGGCGCTGGAGCAACGGAGGCGAATGAACAAATGAATATAAGTCAAATGATGCGAAGCTTCTTAGGAGAGGCTTCTAGTGCGGATACACGAGCTGTGGAGCTTAAAGTTGGACAAGTGGTAAGAGGCGTCATCTTGCAGGTGATGGAAAATAACGAAGCGCTCGTACAAATTAACGGTGTACAAGTGCGTGCGAAGCTAGAGCTGCCGCTTCAAGTGGGACAATCAGCAATGCTCCAAGTGCAGCCTCAATCAAGCGGAGCGCTTGTAATGCTTAAACAGGTTGAACCTGGTCAAGTGGGATTGCCTGATGATACGTTCAAGGAATGGGCTAAACAGCTGGCGTTGCCAGAGCAGAAATGGGCAGCGCAGATTGTAAAGGATTTGCGGAAGGAAGGCGTTATTCTAAACCGCGACGTTGCGCAAGCCTTTCAACAGGCTGCATCCGCGATGCCGGCTGGTGGAGATGCGGAGCAATGGATGCAGTCCGCTGCCGCAACCTTTAAAAGAGGGCTGCCTATGACGGGTGCTACTGTAGGTGCGATGCAGCAGGTTATGTTCGGGCGCAGCACGCATGAGCTGCTCGAGACGTTGCAGCAGCAAATTACTTCATTCACGAGCGTTTCGGATGAAGGGACAGCTGAAACAAAAGCCGCAACTCAAGCAGCTGCACGTGTGCAAGCGCTTCTGACGGAAGGGCTCGAGCTGCTTCGTGGAGTGACGGCTGAGTCTGGTGCAGCAAGATCAGGAGAAGCCGTTACAAAGGACATACCGACTGCAAAGCAATTAAACGCGCAAATCGTCAAAACGGACTTGCCGCAGGCAACAGCAGCACCTGTCGCTATGTCTGAGGACGAAGCTCCGGATCAACAAGCTAATCCTCAAGCGGCTAGAGCATTAGCCAGTCAGTCAAGTCAGCCCAACTGGCTGGGACAGATGATGAAATGGATGGGCGTCGATCATGAGCTTCAGCTTGCCAAAGTTTTTACAGCGGATACTCAATTGAGTCAGCCAGCAACAACGGAAACTGCTGCGAAGCCGGCGACTGTAACGTATGCTTCAGCACCACCGCTGCAGAATCCTATCGTCGAGGCTAACAGCAAAGAAGCTGCTCCAACCGTTATGCTGGCAAAACCAGCAGAGTTTGAAACCGCTGATTCTCAGCAAGCAAGGCTGCCGGATCAAAAGCATATGGTTGAACGAGCAGCCTTAGCGGTTCTTTCGACCGTTGCAGACAGCATTCCAATGACAGATTCTTCTCCGCCTGCTCAGCAGGAATCATTGAAAAGTGCCTTGCTAGCTCTTGTTTCATCGGATCATACACCTCCTGCTCTCAAAGAGACAGCGCAGCAGCTTGTACARCAAATAACAGGCCAGCAGCTTTTGCTTACTCCTGAGCGGAACAGCTCGGTTCTCACACATGTGACGATGTTTATTCCAATCAATAACGCAGACGGCAAACAAACCGCATCGGTTCACATTCAGACAAGAAGAGGGCGAAAAGGAGAGCTTGACGCTTCGAATTGCAGATTGCTCTTTAATTTGTCGATGAACACGCTGGGCGATACGATGGTTGACGTAAATGTGATGGACAAAATTGTGAGTTTAAACTTGTGGAATGATCATCCTGCAATCTCATCGCTTGCTGAAGAATCTCGAAATGAAATTGCTGCCAGCCTTCAGCAAGCAGGCTATCAGCTGCTTTCACTGCGAACAACGCCGCTTCCCAAAGCGGGGGAATCAAAGGTGGAAGCAGCATCAGCAGCAGTTAAGAACCAGCAAATGACGGATATGAGCGCCTTTGCAGCCAATCGTTACAAAGGAGTCGATTATCGTATATGAGCAGCGATCAGAGTGAAAATCAGCCACAAACGAAAGTCAGGAAAGCAGTCGCTTTAAAATACGAGCCAGGCGAGCGCACTGCTCCGGTTATGGTTGCTAAAGGGAAAGGGCATTTAGCGGATCTCATCCTTGAGAAAGCGAAGGAAAATGGCATTCCTGTTCAAGAGGATTCCTCATTAGTAGAAGTGCTCTCTAAGCTTGATATCGATCAAGAAATCCCGGGTGAGCTGTATACGCTCGTCGCAGAAATTTTAAGCTTTGTTTATCGTTCTGACCGAAAAGCGAGGGAAATGATAGATGGGTGATGATGAGGGAAGAGCGAATGGGACGCGGAAACTAGATAATAGGAAAGCTACGGGTCAGCTTGGCGAGGAAGCAGCTTGTTTGTATTTAATAGAAGCGAATTATAATATTCTCACGCGGAATTGGCGATGTAGAATAGGAGAAATTGATATTATTGCTGAACATTCTGATAGATTTGTATTTGTAGAGGTGCGTACGAGAAAAGAAGGCGGCAAATACGGCACAGCCGCGGAGTCGGTGGATTATCGCAAGCAACAGAAGGTTAGGGACGCGGCTCAAGTTTATTTACGCAGTGTCGGGCGCTCAGATGCATCCATTCGCTTTGATGTTGTTGCGATAACGTTGAGCCGTGCAGATGAGATCGTCACTTCTTTAAAGCATTTTGAGGCAGCGTTCTAAAAAAGTAACAAATTGGACTTTCTCTGACGGGAGCTAACCTACAGAGAAAGTTTTTTTATTATGAAAACGGCTTATCAAGCCCGCGATATTGAATAGCTTCCGCGATATGCATTGTATCGACTGCGTCGCTTGCTTCAAGATCGGCTATGGTGCGTGCCAGCTTCAGCATTCTATCGTATGCCCGCATACTGATTCCAAGCGCTTCAAAAGCACTTTCCAGCAGGCTTGCGGCTTCTGGCTTTATATTTACAGACCTTCGAAGGGCAGCGCCGTTTAATGATCCAATAGGATTGAGACTGATGCCTGCTGTGCGATCTTGTTTAAAGGCATATGCACCCAGCACTAGCTGCTTCATTTGGGCAGTATTAAGTGATGGGCCAGTTGAAGCATGCTCTAGAGAAATAGGTCTTGGCACTTCTAGCTGTAAATCTATTCGATCAAGCAATGGCCCTGATATCTTAGATCGATAACGGCTAATGAGTGTAGCGCTGCAAGTGCAGCGTTTGTCGCCATACTCATGCCCATAATAGCCGCATGGACATGGATTAAAGGAGGCAGCCAGCATAATGCTTGCTGGAAACTGGAACACGGCTTTGGAGCGGGAAATGGTGACTATACGATCCTCCAGCGGCTGTCTCAAAACCTCAAGCACCTGTCTCGGAAATTCTGGCAATTCATCAAGAAACAACACGCCGCGATGAGCGAGTGTAACTTCTCCCGGCTTAGGGATAGAGCCGCCGCCGATCAGTCCGCCGGACGATATGGTATGATGCGGAGCGCGAAATGGTGGATGAGTAATAAGGCCGTGGGAGCTATCCAGCAGCTTGCCAGCTACACTATATATTTTCGTAACCTCCAGCGCTTCTTGTTCAGTCAATAAGGGCAATATCCCCGGTAGACGCCGAATCATCATCGTTTTACCCGTGCCTGGAGGTCCGCTGAGCAAAATATTGTGTTTGCCAGCCGCGGCTATAAGCATAGCTCGTTTGGCTTGATGCTGACCGATAACATCTCCATAATCACCAATTTCATCTTGCTTATCTAGATATGCTTTGTTTTCAATTTGGCTAAAGCTGGAATCGTTTCTATGATCGACACGAATATCGTTCCAGTCGGATTGTTTCTTTTTGATTAAATCAAGCTCTTTCAGGTGGCTTAACGCAAACAATTCCATATCAGAAATCCAGATGGCTTCCTTGACGTTCGCTACAGGCAGTAAGACACGCGTAAAGCCAAGTCGTTTCGCTTGTTCAATCATGGCAAGTACACCGGCTACCGGACGGACATTGCCGTTAAGTGAGAGCTCTCCAAGAAGAAGCGTATTCTCAAAAGGGGCAACGCTAATTTGTCCGCTTGCAGTTAAGATGCCCGCCGCAATGGCTAAATCAAAGGATGTGCCTTCCTTGCGCAAGTCGGCAGGAGCTAGATTAACCGTAATTCTGTCCATAGGAAAAGTAAAACCACTATTTTTTAGAGCGGCTCGAACACGTTCAACAG
>NZ_JBFTSN010000070.1:0-23249 GCF_056400045.1 Paenibacillus sp. 01L418 | reverse complement strand
CCCTTGTACCACAGATGCTCCGGATACTTCACTTCTCCGCGAAGAACACCAAATATAACGATATGTTCATCTACGTACTCAATCAGATTTTGCACAGAAGCGGCCGCCCCGACACAATCGTAGCCTAAATCGAATTGTTGACCCTGCAGCTCATCGACAAGGCAAGTCTCGCCAAGTCCAAGCTCTCGAACCTGTCGTACTCGCGTTTCATTAATATCTACTCCGATAACACGTGAAGCCCCCCATAGGCGCGCCACCTGAATGGCCAGCATTCCCGCAGGTCCTAGACCGGACACGACGATAGATTTGCCCCGCAGATCGCCAAATTGCATGATTCCAATTACTACACATTTCAATAGTTCAAGCGATACTGCTTGTTTATCAGAGATATGATCTGGCAGTTTGATGAGCTCCTCTTCACGGAAGCATAAATACTGCGCATAAGCCCCGTTACCATCCAAATGCTCAAGGGCAGCCACACGGTCCCCCACATTCAGCGTACGCACGCTTTTTCCCACCGATTTGACTACGCCAGCCAGCTCATGTCCCGGAAACCCCGGGGGTAATGGGTAATTGGGAGATTCATTATAATTAAACATATTGCGGCCAGCCAGCATATTCATATCCCAGCGAGGACAAGTTGACACCAGTCTTATCTCTACCAATACCTGATCATCAAAAGGTACCGGAATTTCATGTTCTAAGATGGTATACGTATTCGCTCCTGTAATTTGCAAAGCTTTCATAAGACAGCATCACCCTTCTATTAGATGTTCAAATGCCTGATAATAAAGCCAATGCCCATAATCATTCGGATGATTAATATTGTTGAGCAGAAGGCTCTCTGGCGTTTTTCCTGCTCGTAATTCTTGTTTCCAAATCTCATTCACATCTGCAACGCCGATATCATATTCCTTCCCCAAGCGACGAAGAACTTCAGCGTATCCATCCATTAGCCCACTCGTATATTTCCACAAGGGATTTGGCTCGCAAGGCGTAACAAGCACAATATCTGTTTCACAGCTACGCATCGTAGATTCTATAATCGTTCGAATACTACTCTCGTAAATAGCATAAGGTACTGCCACTTCTCCCTCGAATAGATTCTGATCATTCATCCCGTACCCTATCGTTAGAAGATCGGGTTGATTAGACACAATATCCTGCTCTATGCGGGCTGCGCCTCCCGTGCTTGTCTCTCCTCCGATTGCTTTATTAACAACGCGAAGGTTTCCACTCGAGCTTATAGCAGATAGCCGATGCGCAAAACGTTGATAAAAAGTATAGCTATCCTCACTTGCCTCTCCGCCTTCGCTAATGCTGTCACCAAAAACCACATAAACAGCTTCTTGTCCGGCATTAAGCTTTTTCATCGTGTTTTTTAATAAACGACTAGCCCCCAAGCTCATTCCGGCATTTAATTGATGTTGATGTTGCTCCCTCTCATATTCGTAGTCTATAAATACAGTGAAACTGCGATTACTGTATTCCTCAAACAAATGATGATCGAAGTTCAGGTTTTGAAAGAATACATGGTCAGCCCAATCCCGTATACTGCTTGCGACCGTTCTTGCAATCAGCCCAGTTTCATAATCAACAATAAAATCCTTTCCTTCTTTATAACTAACCGACTTCACATGCTCGGAATTCGTATGTGTTCTTAAGCTCAAGCTTCCTTTGACGATCGGGTGGAATCGCAGCTGCTGCTGTTCTTGCCCCACAAAAACGAGTGACTCCGCTGTTTGTTTCACGTTATGCACTGACATTTAGCAAACCTCACCCTCCCATTTAACTTTTCACTGCCCCTGCYGTTAAGCCTTCAACGATGTACTTTTGCAAGAATAGATACAATAGAATGACCGGCATGGATACCATAACCAAGTCAGCAAAAACCAGATTCCAATCCGAGGAATGCTGACCAAAGAAAAAGTATACGGTCAAGCTTAAGGTGAAGCGGCTCGCCGTATTTAAGAAATAAAACGGGGTAGTGAAGTCATTCCATACCGACATAAATGCAATAATTAGGACGCTGGCGCTTACCGGCTTCAGCAATGGGAAAATAATCTTCCAAAACAATCCGTAAGGGCTAACTCCGTCAATCATTGCGGCTTCATCCAATTCTCTTGGAATGCTATGAAAAAAACCGATGTATACGTAGGTTAGAAAAGCATAATTCCCAGCAATATAAAGCAAAATCACGCCTAAATAAGTACGAACCAGATGCAAATCAAACATCAGCATATACGTCGTAATAATGGAGGAAGGCAATATTAAGCCGGCAATAATAACCGTTTGCAGCAGCCTGCTCACCCGGTTATCTCTCCGTTGAATGAAATAAGCGGACAGTGAACAGAAAATAACGATAAAGAATACACTAATGACGGTTAAAATCGTTGTATTCCATAATGCCTGAGGAATCTTGGCATTTACGAACACATCTGAATAGTTATGCCATAGGTTCCATTTTGTCGGGAAGGATAATCCTAAATCTGAAGCCTCCGCCTGTGTTTTGAAGGAGTTCACAACGACCAAGTAGATAGGAATGGCGATGATACAGCTAATGAACACAGATAGAGCTTCCCATAATGTTTTACGCAATACTCGCATTCCACTCACCCTCTGTTGTCTTTATTTAGATATTTGTTCGTTATGGATACAAGGACGAGAATGATCACAAACAATAACAAGCTAGCGGCAGTCGCTTCCCCATTTCTTCCTTGCGAGAAACTTTTGTAGATCATTGTGTTCATTACGCTAGAAGCATTCCCTGGACCGCCTCCAGTAAGCGCATAAACGATATCGAATACTTTTAATCCGCCAATGAGCGAAATAATAATGTTGGTATTCACAACGGGGAGAATCATCGGGAATATAATATGCCTCTTCTGCTCCCAATTTGTTGCTCCGTCAATCTTGGCGGCTTCAATCATCTCTTTCGGAATGGTCTGAAGTGCTGCCAGAAACAAGATGACCGTTAATCCCGTCCACTTCCATATTTCAACAAAGGAGATGGAATACATCACGATATGGCTATTTGTAAGCCATTGTTGGGTTAGAAAACCAAGATGAAGGTTCTCCAATAACACATTGATAAACCCCCGGCTCGGGTGAAATAGGGCTGTAAATGCCAGTGATACTGCAATCGGGCTTAGTATGACGGGAAAGAAAAGGGCAGAGCGCAAGAAATTTGTACTTCTTAGCTTTTGGTTTACAAAGTTAGCTAATATAAACCCAAGTCCGACTTTACCGACTGTTGTGACCACTGTGAAAATAAAAGTATTCTTAAATGCAATAGAATTGCTCGAATCATCAAATAGGGATATGAAATTTTCAAATCCAACGAGCCGTGTGTAATGAAAGGTGGCGTCTAGATTCGTGAAGGCATAGAAAAAATTTGAAATCGCTGGCCACACGAAAAAGATTAAAAATATACAAAGTCCTGGAGCTAGCATTGAGTACCTGTAGTAATGACGCTTCAGCATTTATTTGCCCTCCAAAAAAGAGAGAGAGTTTCTCTATTTCAGAAACACTCTCCAAATTTGCTTTTCATATCGACTATTTCTAGAAAGCTTTACTTGAAGTTCGGATCATCCTTAGCTTTAGCGTTCTTCACTAATTCTTTCTGTTCCGCTTCTTGCACCTGCTCTGGGGTTTTCGCGCCTGCTACTAAATCCTGCAGGAATGCTGGATAATCCCCGTATCCATAGGCAGGGATGCCTTCGCTAGGATTAACGCCGGTTGGAGCAGCTTTTCCTTCCTCTCCAAACTTCTGTGCATCAAGCTCAGCAGGTGTCAGAAGTGTATTCGTAACTCCCTTGATGGCTGGTATACCGCCTTCTGCGCCGAAATAAATATTTTGAGTCTCAACGGATTCAAAGTAGTTGACGAATTTTTGAGCCGCCTCTTGATTGCTTCCTTTCACGACATACATAGCATTAGGCGCATATACCCCAGCAACGTCCTTGCCCCCACCATTAAAGGGAATAAGGAATGCTCCAATATCATTCGTTTGTTCAGGGTATTTGGCCGCAATATCGGTCATGACCCATGTAGCCATTGGATACATAGCTGCATCCCCATTTGCCAATGCCTTCTGTGCATTATCATAAGTATCCGATAAATAATCTTTGTTTACATACTTCTTATCAACAACTTCCTTAAGGAAAGTCATCCCCTGTCTTTGAGCATCAAAATTAGAAAACGTAGCTTTATTGGAAAATACTTTGTTTGTTAATTCCTGAAGGCCAGCCTGCGCCGCACCGGACTGATGGGTTGGAATTTGCAATGTCCAAGCATCTTTGGCGGACAAGTATACTGGGACTTTGCCTGCCTTGCTGATTACTTCAGAAGCAGCCCAGAACTCATCCATCGTCGTTGGAATTTGTAAGCTCAAGCTTTCAAAAACCTTTTTGTTAAACAGCATAACCGCCATATTAGATCCGCCGTAAGGAGCCGCATAAAATGTTCCAGCCGAGTCGAATGCACCTGTCCAAACCTTCTTATCGAAGTTAGCCATCCAAGGCTGATCCTCCTGTGAAACGAACTGCTCTTCCGGTTTCCCTAAGCCGTAGCCCTCATTAACGCCTCCATAGAAGAACAACAGATCTGGCTTATCATTCGTGGCAAACCGGGTTTTGATTAAATTATCCCCATCTGCGCCCTCAGGAAGCTTCTCAATCTCTAAAGTGATTCCGACCTTCTCTGCAGAGTCCTTCAGAACCGCTTCCATACCGCCCTTTAACCAACTCGTATGCATAAGTGCCTTTAGAGTAATCTTTTCTGGCGGTGCTGATGGTGAAACATTTTCCGAGGTTGGAGCTGCACTGGCTTCTGACGGCGTATCCGTTGAATTACTGTTGCTATTCGTTCCTGCACAAGCTGCTAAAACAAGCATGGTAAGAACCGTTACTATCCATAACAGCGTTCTCTTTGTGGTGAGACCCCTCATGTTCATTCCTCCAAATTTGTGATGTAAATGCTTACAAAACCAATGTTATGTTTTTTGCTTCTTATCGTAAATGGCGAATTTGAAAGTACTAGGGGAAATATTTCACACTGGGCAAGGCTGCATTTTTAATGTGTTATACTGAACGGGGAGGTCGTCTATGCTGTCTTTCAAAAATTTACAAACGAAATTATATGTGACTTATTCGCTTGTCCTCATCGTCATTGCACTCATTATCAGCACTCCGATGTATGTATATTTGAAAAATAATATTGAAACCAATTTAAAAGAAAATGTGGACAAGCTTGTAAGCGGTTACTCCAATGCTCTGGATGTTTATTCCACCATTAATAACAACGTAACCACCCAGCTATATATTAATCGTGACAATTCCAGCTATACTGCCGTCCAATATTTAAGCTCTATCGCCTATCTCAAAAATACGAGTCCCACCGAAACGTTACAGTCCGAAAAGGCCATTCAAAACTCCCTTTACTTGAATGCTGCCGTCTATCAAACGATTCATAGGATTAATTTGTTTACGTCAAAAGGTGACTTCTACTCAACTAACGAAGCTGACGTAGATATTATGCAAACCATCCTTGCGAATGATGGATTTAAGAATGTTCAAGCTGCGAAGGGCTCTTCCTTATTGAATTTTTCGGAGAAGGACAGATGGCTATCCCGTGATTCCGAAGCCGTCTTTTCATTTCTGCGTCAGATCAGCTGGGACTCGCATCCCGTTGGTTTTCTTGAAATCCAATTCAAAGCTTCGGATTTATTGCATGTAGAGGAATTAGATTCGAAGCAGGATAAAGAAATTATGATTGTACAAGCGGACCAGGTTCTTTATTCGTCTACACCTCCCTCATCCAACAAACTAGCCTCGATCCTTAAACAGGTTGGCAATGGGAATACAGGGAACGGCTTCATAACGAATGAAAAGGGGACTAATGATTTCTATATGTATCAGACCTCTGAGAAAACAGGCATAACGATTGTAGCCATTATTCCAAAGTCGCAACTTTTTGCGCCATTGCTCTTATTTCGTAATGTCACGATCATAAGCGTTCTACTCCTTATTGCGATCTCGGTTTTTGTTTACTTTATTCTCGCCAAAATTTTAACGCATCCTCTTAAAAAGCTAAAAAAAGCGATTGATTCTATTAATTTAGGTGAGACCAATCAAGCCTTTATTGAAAATAAATTTCATATGGGTGAAATCGAAATTATTAACCGTTCCTTTCTAGCCTTGAACCAGCGTTTACAAGATAGTCTTGAGGAGACTGTTCAATTCCGAACCTTGCAAATGCAAGCTAAATTCGATGTGCTACAAGCTCATATCAATCCTCATTTTTTATTTAATATGTTAGGTGTCATTACTGTTTTATCAGATAGAGGCCAGCAAAAGGCTGTATCGGACACAAGTAGAAAACTTTCTCAATTCTTACGATATTCGATTTCTTCCGGCTCGTCGATCACAACCGTAAGTGAGGAGCTAGAATTTGCACAGCATTATTTGGATCTATTAAAATCTCGCTATCAACACCGGCTACATTATGATATAGAAGTTCCTGAATGGCTTTTAAATATTCAAATTCCCAAATTAATGATACAGCCTATTATAGAAAACGCCATTCAGCATGGTTTATCGGATAGCGATAAGCAATTGAAAATTCAAATTATCGGTAAAATAATCGGAAATAAGTGGGAGATACGAATCAGTGATAATGGTGTCGGGTTTGAACCTGCTTCTTTGGAAACGTTGAAGCACAACATTCAAGGCTATCTTGAACGCATTCAAAATAATCAAACATTAAACGAGCCTATTTCAATTGGAGGAATGGGCCTAGTGAATACGATTGCTAGACTTCAGCTCATGTTCAAGGAGCAATATCAATTCTCCTTCGGCAATAACGAGGATTGCGGAGCCTATGTATGTTTCCATGGCTACATCAAACTTTAACATAAGTTCCCTAACGTATCATGTAATGGAGGCGGCTGCCATGAGGATTATGATTGTTGATGATGAACCCTTCTACATGGATCATCTTAAAGAAGTAATTGAAAACAGCGACTTTAGCAAAAGAGAGCAGACCCAGATTGTCGCCCAATGTATTAGCGCTAGCCAGGCACTGGAAGCCATACCGACCGTTCAACCCCATTTAATCTTTACCGACATCAAGATGCAGCTCATGAACGGGATCGAGTTTGCAGCCATCATTCGGCAAAATTGGCCTCATATCATCGTCGTAATCGTGAGCGGTTACTCTTCCTTTGAATATGCCCGGGATGCCATTCGGGCCAATGTGGAGGACTACCACGTCAAGCCGGTTGATCCTTCAATCATCGAACAATTATTAGATAAGACGAATACACGCATTAGCTTGGATACCTATCTTCAGCAGCAATCTTTATTAAATGAATTGCTCGAAAACAAGAGTATAGAGGGAAGTATCCAAACCACTTTACAGCAGTGCTTTCCATTCTCTAGCTATTATGTGTTTTGCTTTAATAAGCCTACATTTTCACAAGATAAAGCTCGTTGTCCCACTCTGACGGAGCAAGAAATCCAAAACAAACTATCTTCGAATCCTTTATTGCTAAAGAACGAGAAGGCTTGGATCGTTTCAAGAAATGATTTCAAAAGGGGATTTATTATCCTCGGATTATATCAATGCGGCGACCAGCGGATTAAACAACTTGCTGAGGAAATTGTTCTGATGATCGGCGGTTCAGGCAGTCACCCTTCCATCGCCGTTAGTCGAAGCTTTAACGATATTAGACAGTTTCACCAGGTTGCAAATCATCTTCACGATGAGCTGTACCATCAACTGGTCATTGGACAATCCAAGACGATCTTTTTATCTGAGCAACAACCCGCTTTAGAAAAACTCAATCTGCTCCTAAGCAGCACCGATGAGAAGAAAATTGTTATTGCGGTGGATAAAAAGGATTGGAAGCTGTTAAAAAAAATGATCTTCCATTGGTTTGAGCAGTGGGAGGAGCACTCCTGTCCGAACCTCTATTTACAAAGAAATGGCAAGCAAATGGTTCAATGGTTAGAAAAGCATTTCCGCTCATTAGAACCCCTCATAAGTATCACAACGGAGAAAGAAATGGAGGAAATCATTGAATCCGCCTACTCCTATTCAAATGCTGCTGAGGATATCTGGAACTTGCTATCGCATATTTTCCGATTTGAAGACCATGACCCCGCCAGTAACAAAGGAGTCCGATTACTTGAACAAATCTCCGACTATTTATCCGCGAATTTGAGCGAAACAATTTCAATGACTCATATTATGGATCGATTTCAAATTTCGAGCACCCATTTAGGAAATCTATTTCGCAAGCATCATGGAGAAACCTTTGTCGAATATTTAACTACTCTCCGCATTAATAAAGCGAAGGAGCTCATGCGAATTCATCCAGAGATGCCTCTAAAAGAAATTTCTGAAATTACAGGTTATACAGATCGGCACTATTTCACCAAAGTATTTAAGCTCGTTACAGGTAAATCCCCGACAGATTATAAAGATCAGCTTCTTCAGGAATAGAAGTTCGAGGCTTATTGATTTTTGTCCCAAATGGATTTTATAAATAAATAATAAGAGAGACTCCAAGGCATCTGCTGCCTTGGAGCCTCTCTTCAATAACTCTTTATACCTGAATATTCCTAAGGGGGGTTTGCTGCCGACATTTAGCTATGAACAACAAGTGAGGTGAGCGTAAGTTCCACCTCCGTATCGCCCACTGCCACTAAATGTATTTCTCCATAACCGCTTGTCGGCCTAAACGCAAATGATTTTACCGCCGAGCCTAGTTCCGGTTGTATAAGCTCAACGCTTCCAACAGCCTCAACTCCTTGCAAAAACACCGTATATTCGCCTGGAGTTGAGAATCGGAGTCGCAGGCTCATTTGATCCGATTGAACATCAAGCAGCTCGATATCAGCCAAAGCGCTTATTCGAATATCATGCGTTCCAATCCGCACCATCTTCGTTACCGGATTTGTACGTTCTCCTACAAGCAGGCTAAGCAGCTCAGCACCTTGGTAATTCGGGTACAGGTAATCAGAGGTTTCCCATTTCAGCAAACTTGTTGCATCATACAAATGAGTAGGATACCGGCTATCGGCGGCCGTCGTTTGCCTTGATCCGCTTACGGATAAGCCCTCACTGATTTTGGAGTAGTCAATGCCTCCCGCATCCAAATAATCCTCCCATAAACCAGATGACTTCATAGATTCATATAGCTCCATCAGTGCAATCCCGTAATCATGCCCGGACCACTGGACTGGTCTCCCGAACCAGGTAGAAGGAAGCGGCACACCRTTGCTCCGATAGATGGATTGCCCAAAGGAAGCGATAGCTGAATATTCCATAAATGTATGGCTGCCAAAAAATCCTCCCTGGCCGTCAGCTTTCTCTATGCCATAACTTCCGTCACTCCATAGATAAATGAAAGGCAATCCTCTACCCGCCCACAGCTTCGCATTTTCCAAATATTTGTCTTCGCTCGTCAGTGTGTATGCTTCCACATTGGCTCTTACTGCAAGTGCCGCCGTTCCCAGCTCAGGAATCATATTTCTCAGCTCCCATGACTGCGAGCCTCTAGGCATCGTAAAGCTGTCATTCATATAATTCAAGCCGGCAAGGCCATAAGTTGTCGCATTTTCATTGCCAGTCAGCCGAGCATGTCTAAGCATTTTGAACAAAAATTCGGCATTTGATCCCGCCGTTACGTCCGATAATTGGCCGATAAAAGGACTCGTTGGAAATCCTTTGCGTTTAATGAAGGTTTCGTAATCCCAATAGATGCCCTCCGTTACATCAGCGGGATTTACGAGCTTCGCCGTTGAGATCAAGGAATCTACATTGACGCCTTGCATAGCCTCCATCGTTTTTGCGGTTATTCCTTCCAGATAGAAAGGAAGAATGTAGCCATAAGCAGAATAATTGCTGCCTAACCCAGCCATTGCTGTTTGAACCCGCTGCTTCGCGATGTTTTGGTAGGAGGCGGCGGCGTATTTATTCAATAGGGCATATGGTGTAATAAATGCAGATGTAATCATTGGCGTCGCCGCAGGCCCGATACGATTCATCCATTTATGATCAGAGGGCGACCATAGATTCTCAAAGCTGGTCAGAATAGCTTCGCTTTCCTGCTGCATCGTTCCATGTGCGTAGGGGAGCGGCTCTGCAAGCCCGTGCTCCTGCGTCCACTCTTCAATGGTCGCGGACATTTCCGTCCCTTCCTTAACAAACAACTCGGATTGGAGCTTTAGTAATTGGTTAGCGCCTAACTGATAAGACTGCCGAACCGGATTTTCATTATTGGCGCTAGCTGTTGTTTTATCGTAAAAGGTTGGGATGCCAGTTGCAAACGTCGCATTTTCATTGACCCCTTTAAAGATCGAAGGAATAAATAAGCTTAGTTTGGTAGAAATCGTGTCTTCGCCTCGTTCAAGGCGATTGGGTATGCCAAAAAATGCGGACGGTTGATCATTTATACCGTCCCATTTTTGCCTGGCATCCCACATTAATCCAAACATCAGCTCACCTTTTCGAACGGCCATTAACGGCACCGTAATTTTTCGCGGATGAGGAACATAACGATAAGCGTCTACATTATCGATGACAGCATCGGTATTCGAGGACTGATTGTTATTCGTCATATCGTCCAGCCACTCCAGACCAGGAAACAGCGCTTCGTTAATATAATCGCCCTGCACATCCGTCATTGAACGAATGACCCGGTAGTTCGGATCGAGCGCTGGAACATCGGCTTCGCCAAGCAGCAGCGTTGGTCCGATAATCGCTGCAATATTCCTTGCCTGATTCGATTGCAGCATGTGCTCCAATTCCAGATTCCCTGAGGCAGTTTCTTCAACATGGATCGCTCCTGACCATAATGCTCCATCGGAAGCCTCAAAGGATATTGAGAAGCTGGAGCCCGTAGCCCCGCTTGCATAAAGCTCCTTTACCGTAAGCTCGTCATGTATTATTTCCTGAACGCTACCAAGTGAAGGCATAACGGCGATTCTGCTCCATGCGCCGTCGCGTTTTGCCTCCAGCCAGCCGTAGCCGTAGCCCTCCAGTCCGGTATGGCTCGGAGCCGGGAATACCAATCGCCTCTCTCCATTTCCGATAATGACGTCATCCGGCTGTCCGCTGCCGGGCAGCGTTGCCGGCAAGCTGAATATGCGGGATAAGCCTCTCGTCGTTGCGATGCCATTTCCTTTTACCGAAAAAGCGATTGCGCCAGCCCCTGTATCCAGCACATTGACATTATAGACAATTTGTGCGGACTCTCCTGCCGATAGCGCAGTGAGATCAAAACCTGATACTGGCGTTATTTCAAGAAAATCCGGAGCGCTTAGCTGCAAGTCAAGTCCCGCTACGCTGGCGCCAATATTTTCGATTTCAGCTTTTATGACAAACTGATCGCCCGGCGATACGATTTCGTGGGCCGAAGTTTGAAACGTAGTCAACCGAATTTCAGGAGAAAGATCTTGCTTGCGCAGCAGCTTGATTTCCTTGACTACAATCTCAATGCCGTCCTTCATGCTCGGATAGGTGGCCATCGGATCGATTCGAAGCTTAGTGATGTTCCCCGTCCAGCCTGCATGCTCGCCCATATCTATCAAATAATTCTGGAATTCCGGAATCTCTGCAGCGGTGTTGCGAAACGATATTTTTCTAGATTCGCTCAACCTGTCTGTATCTACTCCCGCATCCGTCCCGAAATAAATAGCGGCATTGGCGGTATGGTTCACCTTCATCGTTAAGCTGACATAACGGTATTCAGAAGGAATATTCGGATAACCCGCGCTGTGCGGCTCCAAATAGAAGGTTGGATTCGATGTAGAAGCTCCGATTGGCTGATCTGTCGTAAATAAATGAACACCCTCCGAATTCCGATAAACGTGATTCACATCAATATGATTCGCCCAAACGCCTGTATCCGAATTCACATCCCAGCCGAGCAGATTCGACCAAGGGGCCGCCGGCTTGCCATACAGCTCATCTTGCTCCTCCGCAAACAGCTGCACGCCGCTTGTGGTGAAATCCCAATCGGTAACCTGATTTGCCAGCAGCGGAACTTTCGTATACTTTGCAGAAGCTGCAGCTCCGGCTATTTTCCCCCTTACTGCCTTTACTTTCATATACGTTGATGCCGTTACGGTCAGCCCCGCTGTTGAAGCAGGAACAGCTATTCCATTTAACGCCGTATCCGTCGCCGGATCATAAAGCGGCTCCGTTCCATCCGTTGTGTAGATCAGCGAATCTGCGAACGCCGATTGTATAGCAATGGTCTGAGAATTATGAAATATAGCTGAATTCGTTAGAGAAACCGGATTTACTCCTGCTGTATACGTTACTTGCTTCTGGTCTTTGATCACACCATCTAACAGTGCGATAGCTTTCAACGTGGTAGTCGCATTAATTTCGATCGAATCATTAAATATAATATCGCCTTCGATCAAAGTACCGTGGGTAAAGCTTGGCTCCGAACCGTCCAGTGTATATCGGATTTGATCGGCTCCAATGACGGAAATATCAACCTGCTTGGTTTGTCCGAAAAAAGTATCGCCGCTGGATACCGTCAATTTGGTGTCTAACGGATCCCCGACAAAGACGGTCCCGCTCTTAAACATCGTAATATTCGTATCCACATTCGTTCTGCTGCTCGTATAGACGGGGGTAAGCTCGACTCTGTAATCCTTTCCTGCTTGTAAACCGTCAACAAAAACATATTGATTTCTCGGTCCCGTATATTCGACGGACTGCGGGCTTCCATTGTCGGTTATATTTTGATAATTGACCTTAAATTTGGAAACGCTTTCATTAAAAGCGGGAATAAAGAGATAAAAGCCGTTTGTATCGCCTGCCAGTTCTAAGCTGTCACGCTCTGCTTCCGGCCTTAAGTGGTTAAATAGAAAATTATCCATGGTGAATCCGACATTGGCATTAGCAAATACGCCAACGAATCCTGGCAGAGCCTCGGAGGATCGAGTGACATCGACAATGGGCGTTGCTGAACCATTTAAATAAGTAAGAACACGGTCGCCATCAACAACCTGCTTCACGCGAAACGTTTCCCATGGCAATACATCGCGGTTTAACGCCGGTACGCCATAATCCTTAATCGCCCGGAACTTCCCGCTACCCGTATTGGCAATAGAGGTGCTCCCTTCAAAAAAGTTCATTTTTGCATCATAGCTGATATGCGTCTTCAGCTGCGAGTCCCAGCCATCGCTCCAGGCTTGCTTCTGAAACTGGATACCGGCCTGTTTATTCAGCTCCCTATGCGTAACCGTCATATCAAAGGAAATCTCAAAATCGTCGTATTTATGAGTGGGGTTGCCGTTGAAACCATAATCAAATACACCTACGGTTGAAGCTTCTACTGGCCCAACAGCAAGCTGCCCGCCACTCAAGGCTACATGTGCTGTATCTCCTGAGAACTTGAAGGCAGAGCTGCTTCCGTCATGATAAATTCCGTTTTGCAGTGTACCGGCTTGAAAATCCAGTAAAAAGGTGGAACCCTCTCGAATGACAGCGTCATTCGAGCTTGCTTCCGCAGTTAAAGGCTTGCTTGCCAAGCCGGCTGGCAATAGCAGAATAACCGTCATAAGGACGGCAAAATACTTCTTAATCCTAATCATATCAATCACTCCTGTCTCTGATTTTTTTCTCGATATTGCCCTGGCGTTATGCCTTCTTGCTTGCGGAAATATCGAATAAAATTTTGCGAATTATTGTATCGCAGCCGTTCGGCAATCTCCAAAATTTTCAAATCGGTATCAACCAGCAGCTTCTTGGCTAACTGCAAACGGAAATTCGATAAATAATCGCTAAAATTGAGACCTACCTCCTTGCGAAATACACCACGGATATAATCCGGATGATAACCGATCCGGGATGCGCATAATTCTAATGTAAGGTCCGTTTCAGCTTCTTCGTGGATCATAGCGAGCATTTGATCGGAAATTTTGGCATATTGATTTTTCCGTTTCTTCTCTAGTACATTCATCATCGGATAAATAAGAATTTGGCTAAACCATTGCTCCATTTCCTTAATCGTCTTGAGCTGATACAACTGGTCGATTAATGACTTTTCTCCATCATAGAGAGAGTCTATCGGCTCACCCAGGCTTTGCGCCATTCGAACTAAATCCAACAGGAAGGATGTCAAAGGAACAAAATATTCTCTATGCCCTACCTTCTCATTGAAAATATCTTGAAGATACTTATGAAGCAGCTGGTCAGCCTGAGCATAATCAGCAAGCTTGATTGCATCCAGCAGCTCTTGTTTAATCCCATCCGGAATATGCGAGAGGATCGTTCCCTCCGGCTCGACATCCATAATATGAATAATGCAGCTAGGACCCATGCGTATCGTATATTTAAGCGCCTCGGTTGCGTCCTGATAGGCCCAAGGAGCAGATTCAACCGTTGGATAAAACCGGCTAATTCCTACGCTAGCTTTCAAGCCCAGAAACTGATCAATCTTTTCTCTAGTCTCATCGGCATACGCATTGATTTTAAGCTTGAATAATTCCTCAGACGTCTCATTACTGCCGATCAGTGTAACCTGTGTGCGCTGCATAACGACAGGCTTCAGCCTTTCGCTTTCATTCAAAACCTCGCCGGCAATATTGTTTATAGCAAATAGCAACAGCTCTTCATCTCTATTCTCATACCGGGTTCCCTCAAGCGTATCAATCTGGATCGCCATGACGCCAATATAATGCCAATTACGGTTTGACGTTATCGCATCCATTCGCTCCGTCATTTCTTGGGCCCTCACTTCTCCCTGATAAAGCTTGATCATGAACAGCTCATCAACATAGCGCTGCTGACCTTCGACAATGCCGGAGAGACGATTTTTCGCATACAGCATTTCATAGACCTGGCTGTCAATATATTGAAACTCATCACTGCTGCGCTTGACTGTTGATCCTTCTTCCTTCTCAGCAAGAAAGCGGTAAAGACGACTGATCGGGCTGTACATTTTTCTAGACCCCAGCAAGGCAACAAACAATGTACCTACAAAAATCAGCAAACATGCCGTGTAGGTATACCATTTAATGACCTTGGAATCCTTCGTAATGAGATTCACCGATGAAATGGATACATAGGTCCAGTTATTATAGGAGGATTTGCGGAAATTGACGCCCATATCGGTATTTATCTTCGCATGGTTATCGCCAACCGCCTCTGCCGTGGCAAACATAAACTGCAGCTCTTTCTTATCGCGAAAATCCTGCCCGATTTGTTCTTCATTGCTGTGTGCGATGACAATCCCGTCATGATCGAGAATCATCACCTCGCCAAGCTCATTGTTATTGGTCAACAATTTCGTAATCTCTTTATTCATAAATTTGATGATGATTAATCCCGAGGGGCTTTGTGCATGTAGCGGCAGCTTTTTGACCAAATGAACCTGCTTTCCCCCGTCAGCAGTCGTCCAAAAGCTTGACTTGTCAACCTTGGCGTAGCTATGAATCATTTCCTTTTGATTAAGTGCTTCCAGCCGCAGAACCTCCGTGCTGTTGTCGATCACCCATCCGTTGTTGAAGCTGACGAGCCATATGTCATTTATACCGAGCTCGAAGCTTTGCAGCTTATGTAAGCCTTGAAGCAAATCATTCACAGTTTCGAATTGATTAGCAGTCAACGGCATATTTAAAGCTGAGCTCACAAGAGATGAATTCATAAATTGAACAGCAGATAAGTCCGCCATCTTCAAAAGCTGCTCAACACTTTGCTGTGTTTGTTCCAAATTCAGACGATTGGCCTTGGTTACTTTATCTTGAATAATCTCGGAGGACTTATAATAAGAAAGAACGCCAAGAACGATGACAGGAAGAGTTCCCAGCAGCATGTTAAATAGAAATAATCTCGTTAAAAATTTCGGCAGCCGGTTTCCTAAAATAAGTAAAACCTCCATATTTTCAAATAACTTAAGGAATTCACCCTTCATAAAGCGGTGAACCCCTGTCTCGTTATTGTAGATTAACTATTCAGGAATGGCTACGAATCTACCATTATTTCTGTACAGCGCTGTATTGCTCTGTCAATTCCTGAATAGCTTGGTCTCCCCCGCTTTTACGCCATGATTCTATCGCTTTTTGCCAAGCGCTCTCATCGATTTCGCCCATAATGAATTTCACCCTGGCATCGGTAAGAATTTTGGTCATTTCGGGTCCCTTCTCAGCCAAGGTCGTCGATTGAAAGGCTTCTACTGGATTCGGCACTACAATTTCAACATTGTCTTTAAACATTTGTTTGTATTTTTTTACGATTGGCGCATCCTCGCCTGCTGTCACTAAAGCACCGTCATCGTAACGAATTTGGTTAATCGAATTGATATCTGTCTCATAGGCTTTGCCATCGGTACGAACCGGTACTCCGTTATCTTGCTTGTAGTGCTTACCCTCAATTCCCCATTCAAATAAATTTTGAATTTTCTCATCAGACAGCTTATCCAGGAAAGCAAGAATGTTTTTTAGCTCTTCCTCGGTTTTTACGCTCGTTTTCGGGAACATATACAAACCGTTATATCCGCCGTTGAATAGCATCTGACGCTCGCCCGCTGGACCGCTGATTCTGCTAATTACATCAAGCTCGGCATTTGGATTTACTTTGATTAAATCATTAAAACCACTGTTCACATCATCTAGTGCGCTAATAATCAACCCGGCATTTCCTTGATTCATCGCTTCTACGCGCTTTGTACCCGGCGTAATCGCAAAGTCCTGATTGATCAGCTTCTCCTCATACAACCGTTTATAAAGCTTGAGCACATCCAAATATTCACTCTTGAAAAAATCAGGAACAACCTTGCCGTCCTCAATGCCATACATATTGTATCCGCCATGCCAAGCGAGCAGCGCTTGGAAACCGTTCATGCCTCTGCCTTCGTACATCCCAAACGTATCGTTTTTGCCATTTTTATCAGGATCTTGCGTAGCAAAAGCTTTGATCACATTGTAGAAATCATCGATTGTTTTAGGAGCTTCCAATCCTACCGTATCCAGCCAATCCTTGCGCAAAATGATGCCTTCGCGCGCCACAGGACGGCTGCGGAATACACCGTATGTCTTGCCTTCTATGGCGATGTTGTCAAGCACAAGCGGATTCAGCTTGCTCAAATTTGGATAATCTTTAAGGTACGAACCAATTTCCCAGAACATGCCAGACTTTGCTGCGTTAATGATGCTTGGGCTTTTGTTACCCGTTATCATCATAATTTGCGGCAGCTCGCCGCCGGCAATGGTCGCATTGATTTTATCCGTATAAGCAGAGTTAGGAACCCATGTAATATCAAGCTTCGTCCCGGTATATTCCTCAATGAACTTAATCGCTTCATTATCCGCTTTTGGCGGCTCAACCGAATAATATTGATTAATCATGGACAGTTTGATCGGTGCAGCAGGCTTAGCCGTTTCCTCTGGTGCCGATGTAGATGTCGGCGGTAATGACTCCTTCGCACTGTTTGTGCCTTTGCCGGCTCCCTGACTGCAACCAGCCAATAGGACCGCTGATAGAATGATAGCACCACCAAATCTCATAGCAGCTTGTAAGCGATTCCAACCCTTCATTTAAAAATCCTCCCCTTGCTCTCATAGTTTTATATTAAATGACGACGCATCATACGTCATCCTTTAACCGAACCCAATAGAACCCCTTTGGCAAAATGCTTCTGTAAAAATGGATAGACCATTAGAATCGGAAGCGTCGATACCGTTATCACAGCCATCTTGACGGACTGCGCCGGAATCGCAAGCGATTCGCTCATCTGGCTTGCGTCGCCAATGCCGCCTTCCGCCATAATAACGACCTGTCTTAACAAAACCTGAATCGGCCATTTAGCCGTATCATTAATGTAGAGAATGGCCGTGAAAAAGGAGTTCCAATGCCCTACCGCGTAAAACAACGAGAAGGTAGCAATTGCCGGCAATGAAAGCGGAAGCACGATTTTAATTAATATTCCTATATCATTGCATCCATCGATTTTTGCTGCTTCCTCAATTCCATCAGGCATCTGCTGGAAAAAGTTTTTTAATATAATGAGATTGAATGCGCTGATCGCACCCGGAAGCAGCAAAGCCCACAGCGAGTTCATTAAGCCTAATGCCTTCACAACCAGAAAGGCGGGAATCATCCCTCCGCTAAACAGCATCGAGAAAATGATCATCAGCATAATCGGTTTTCTTCCATGCAGTTCTTTTCGCGATAGCGGATAGGCCATTAAAGACGTAAATATGATGTTGATCGCAGTCCCCGCCAATGTAATGAAGATCGTATTCAGCAGGCTGCGTACAATTGTATTTGTCGAGAAGATGTACATGTACGCATCTAATGAAAATTCCTTTGGAAAAAACACGACGCCACGCCTAGCAAATTCCTCTGATGATAGGAAGGAATTAAAAACAATATATAAAAACGGCAGCATAGCGAGTACGGCAAACAAGATTAAAGCCGTAATATTGACAATATCAAATAACCGCCCGCCAACAGTTCGGTCTTTCATGCTAATTCACATCCTTCTTCTAATAAATGCCTTCTTCCCCAGCCTTCTTAGCGAGTGCATTTGTTCCAAGCACAAGAATCAACCCAATTACGGATTTAAACAGTCCTACAGCTGTGCTATAGCTGAATTGTCCTTGATTAATGCCGGTCGTATAGACATAAGTATCGAATACCTCGCCAACCTCTCGATTTAAAGCATTAAGCATTAATATAATTTGTTCGAAGCCCGTATCCATAAAGTCTCCCAGCCGCAAAATCAACAAAATGATGATCGTGCCGCGTATAGCTGGCAACGTAATATGCCATAGCTGACGAATGCGTCCTGCTCCATCGATTTTTGCCGCTTCATACAGCCCGGGATCAACCCCTGCCAATGCAGCCAAAAATATGATTGTACCCCAGCCCGTTTCTTTCCAGATAATCTCCGTCATGATCATCGAGCGGAACCACTCAGCGCTAAGAAGGAAATTAATTTTCTCTCCGCCCATTTTCACGATAAGCTCATTGATCACGCCACCCTCAACCGTAAATAAAATGTAGAAAACACCGACTACAACTACCCACGAAAAAAAATGGGGAATATAAATCAAAGTTTGTACAAACCGCTTGAAAAATTCCTTTCTAACCTCATTCAGCATGAGTGCTACAATAATCGGCAGCGGAAAGAAAAACAGTAGATTATACATAGCCAGCACAACTGTATTCCAAAATAGCAGACCAAAGGTTGGTTCGTTGAACAGTCGGATAAAATGCTTCAGTCCGACCCATTCGCTTTTCCAAAAGCCCAGATAAGGCTGGTAGTCTTGAAATGAGATCAACACGCCCCACATTGGAAAATATTTAAACAAAATAAAATAAACAAGCCCAGGCAACAACATGAGATATAGCCAGCGATCACGAATTAATATTTTCATGCCAATCCTCCCCAAAAATCCTTCTTGCGCTTAGGGTCATCCCGATGGTAGATCGAATAACCTGACTTTGCTCCCGCAACATCGAACACCTTACTATTCAAGTCATATTGCAAGACCGCCACCTCGTTCAAATCTTGCAGCACTACTGCGAATTTTTTCGTGACGAGATATCCCGCTACGATGAATAAACCCTTATCCGGAATCTCAATTGGGACAGCATTACGTATACGGTTAACCTCGCTTTGCTCCTGCATTTGAACAAGCTGATCGCTTGAAGCATTTCCCCAGTGCTCCCTTGTGCCTACCCCCACCAGTTCCAAATAATGAACCTTCCTTGATAGTCCGAGCTCTTGAATCCGTTTCATATAGATCCGCGCATGCTCCACCGGCACACGAATATCTTTATCGCCATGAGCAATAAACAACGGGGTAAGCAAATTTTCGGCCAGCGCCAAGCCGCTACGTGATTGATAAGCCTCCGGATTATGCTTGGGAGGAAAGCCTATCCATACATCCAATTCATCGCGGAATTCTCCAATCTCATCCTGCTCATACCAAAGCGCATAATCCGAAATGCCGCACATTGCCGTAGCTGCGGCAAAAAAATCCGGAAACTTTGCGATTATGGCATAAGCGTTCCCGCCTCCGCCGCTTCCACCCTCGAAATAGACCAACTGAGAATTACTAATGTATTCTTGATAATGGTCTTGCACAAACCGGACTGCATCTATTACATCGAGCAGCTCCCACCCATTGCAGTCAGGGCGGCCATCAGAGAAAGCTCTCCCTCGCATATCAACCTCGACCACAAGATAGTTGCCACCCCCGTAAGGCTCTTCCCTATGTTCGAAGGGTGGGATGCTCATATGCCATCCATGTGTCGTGACTAAAATAGGCGAAGGCTCTGTAGGCTTTAATATTCTCATCGCCAGGCGAAGACCAGGCTCCTTGGATGACGGGTAATAAATAAAATCACAATAGGGTGAATATTTATTAAAGCGTTCATCATGGCTTTGGCGTTTTTCTATAATCCGATCCTCATACTTCTCTAAGGTCATGCTGCTTGTGCTCCCTTCAAATGCGGTTTAATTATTCCAAGCTTATCGAGCTGTACAATTACCGTCTATAATCATCGCCGAGCGAGTTGGCTTAACCTTACACACATAATCTTTAGCGAGTCACCATAATCATTGACGGAGATAGCCGAGAAAGGGCAGCTACATCAGTCATTTCAATATTTTCGAGCCCCACGCTTTGCGTGTAAAATCAAAAAAAATAAGCCTCGGATTCCACTTTGATTGTGGTTTCTGAGGCTTATTCTTTCAGCTCCTTGCGACCGAACAGGCATTGTTTTCCCATTTCGTCAGAGCCTCACTATTTATAAGGAATAAGGCAGTCATTCCATACTAAAAAAACCGACTACTCAATGTCGGTTTCTTAGTCACAGCGAAGCGAATACTCGACTAGCTGCAGATTTTCTCCAATTTTATTTTGAGCGATGCCGTTGTAAAGGGCTTGCCAAGATACTCGCAAACCCTATTTTCAAAATTATACTAATTCTTAGTTTCTCCATCACCGGCGATAACCTGAACATTAGTGAATACTGCCTTATTATCACTTGTACTAGCTGGATTGCTGAGTGCCAAACCTATATAGACATCATCATTCATAATCGTTTCAAAACTGCTGACTACCGTCCAGTCCACTCCATTATTTGAAATTGAACCGGTAAATACATTGCCGCTGCGATTCAGCTTAAGCCACAATGGCGGACTACCAGCCATCGTCTGATCGACGGTGCCTCCCCCCTCATTTTCCCGATATTGAAAGGTGGCTCCATTAACTGGGGTAACCATCATGTCTACATGCTTAGCGTCCACGTCCAACGTCTCACGAATCATCAAGCCTGCTTTGGCCCATTCACTCATTTCTTCCATCATAGTCACTTGCGCTATAATCGATCCATCCCCATGCAGTGGCTTATAAATATAATTTAATAGATCGTTATTTCCCCAAATATCGGTTGAACTTCCTGTTAACGTGAATGTCTCGTCCGCCGCATCATAGGATGCATCGCCAGTCTTCAACCCGATATTTCTAGCTTTCCAAGGCTGTGGCAGAACAGCATCATAATCATGCTCCACAGGCGGCTCCCAGCCTGCAGTTGGCCAAGCTCTTCTCGCATCGATTGCTTTAAGCACATTCCAATCCCAAGCGCCATAATTAAAGTAAGAGAGATGTGTAATAGCAGGAAAGTTCTCTCGAATTCCGCCATACACCGCTTGATATTCGTCATCCGTCCAATTGTCATCGAGCGTCGGCACGATCGCTACTCCAGAACCAACAAGGAACGATGTATCGGATAAAATCCCGTTCTCGTCATAGACCCATTCCTCATCGAATCCCCAATCATCGAAATAAGCCATCGGAGCTACAAAATTTACTGCATCCTTGAACTTCGAAGCATTTTGGCCAACCTCTACGAATTCCGGAGGCAAAATGAAAACGCCCAGCTCCATGCCCGCTTTAATCTGCTCGATATCCTCACGAACATCCTGCACATAGCCGCCGATTTGATCCGTTCTCCATTCATTCCATTCAATCCTGCGAGTAGAATCTTCATCAAAGTTAATATCCAGCGGCGAATATCCGTATATGCTCTCGTACAGGTTAACCGTGTAGCTGCTTACATCCATATTGTAATTATCGAATCTCAACCAATCGAGAACCACGCCATCTATATCATAATTGCTTACGACCTCTTCAATAATCGAGCGCTCATAGGCTTGAACATCGGGATGGATCGGGTTGACGAAATACTCACTGCCATTCGAGCCTGTATAAGGAACTGCAATACCGTCAACTAAAGCGTGCATCTGCCAGCTTGGACCCTTATGAAAAGCTGCCTGATCATGGAACTGAGGAATCCATGCACGAACCTCAATACCCTTCTGATGCGCCTGCGTGATCACTTGCGAAAGAGCATCAAAGCTCTCATAGCCATCGGCTATGGGGGCGATCGCACTGTTGTAAAATACATGGCCTGAAGGCACTTCATCGTCTTCGTCCTGTTTGACACTCATATTAATAATATCCACATTGTACTTAACGGCTTGCTCAACAAAGTCCGCTACATCACTTGCACTACGAAACTGGTTAACCGTTCGTACCGTAATCTCTGTTTTGAACGGCGTGTTCTCTTCTTCAACTGGCGAGGTTACTCCCCCGTTGCCGTTTCCACCAACATTCCCGTTTTCCGGTTTGATGGGAAGCTGGCTTAATTTAACTTGCAGCGAGCGGTCCAGGATAACCACCAGCTCCGCACGTGTCAATGGATTCAAAGGCTTAAATGTGTTTGCAGAATTATAGCCGCGCATTATACCTTGAATGACCACATTGCCAATTGCTTCCTTGGCCCATTCGGCAAATTGTTCACTATCCGAAAACTCCATCATCGCTGTAGATTTATCCACTTGCAATTGAAGCAACTGATTTATGACGACAGCGGCTTGCTGCCTTGTAATGAACTCTCGCGGCGCGAATTGCTTTGCACTCTTGCCGCTGATATAACCCGCTGCGACAGCCTTTGCAACATCTTGATAAAACCAACTATGCTTAGGCACATCCTGGAAGGTCAGCTCCGATTCATTCGTGAATTGAAAGGATCGATTAACAAGCGCCACAAATTCGGCTCTTGTTAAAAGCTGATCCGGCTGAATTGAACCATCCCCGTAGCCTTTCAACCAACCCTTATCCATCCATTCTGTTAATTCCTTATTAGCCCAATGATCGACAATATCCCGTTCCGATTCTGCCTCCGCTGCAAAGCTAAATGAAGTGAAT
>NZ_JBFTSN010000069.1:0-23308 GCF_056400045.1 Paenibacillus sp. 01L418 | reverse complement strand
AGGTTGAACTCGTAACCGTGAGATGAGCTGGAGATATTACGCCTGCTGTACTTACAACCAGTGCACTGCTTGCAGGAGAAACCTCTGTAATGTTATTGCCGTCTTTTCTGATACTGAGCACGGTAACGGTGTAGTCTGATCCAAGGTTCAGCTTGTCTGCTTTAAACTGCGTATTCGCTGTATATCCTGTAAATATGGCGTTCACGAATACTTCATAGCCAGCAGCCCCTTGGACAGCATCCCATTTGATTTCAAAGGATTGTTTGTCCGCGCTGAGCTTTGTTACATTTTGAGGAGCAGCTAGTGCGTTTTCATTCACCTTCCCGTCAATCGGAAGATCACTGATCAACTGCGTTGTAAGTGTTTTGTTGCGGTCACCGCTAATGTCCCAAGTCATAACGCCAGCCAAATCCAACGTTTTGACAAGCGAAGTGCTATACATCATTGTTGTTTGGTCATTATAAGTAATAAACATTCCGGTTTCATTATTGTAAACATAAGCGACCTTTGAATGCTCGTTCCAGTAACGGGTATATCCGTTTTGGTCTATCATATTGTTCTCAACCTCGGCAAAATCGAACTTACCGCTCTCCCATGATCCATAAGGAATGGATGTGCAGTTTTGATATTCACCGTTTGCGGAACAACCCTTCCAGCCTATTCCATAATAAGGAACACCCATGTTTAGTTTAAAAGCCGGAACGCCGCCGTTCAAATGACCAAGCAAGGCGCCTCTAACATTGTTGCGCTTCGCAGAGGCTCTTACATTATTAGGGTCTTGATAGAGAGGCGAATTATGGAAAGCCCGCAGTTCCCAGCTTCCGCTATAGTCATAGCTCATAATGTTGATCATATCTAGGTATTGAACAGAATTTACGAAGTCAGCATTGACTACGAAATCATCTCCTTGACCGGATGCGATGGTGAGCAAATAATATTTGCCATCGATGGAGCCGGCTGCATCAAGCGCTGCACGAACGGTTTGCATGAGAAGAGTGAAGTTTTGTTTATCCTCTGGACGATTGATATTATCCGATTCTCCGCCCTCAACCGGATATTCCCAGTCGATATCGAGTCCATCCATCTTATACGTACGCAAATATTTAACGACGGAATTCGCAAACGTACGACGTGTGACCTCAGATGCAGCCATGTCGGAGAAATGATTGGAGAATGTCCAGCCGCCTACGGAAGCCATCAGCTTCAGCTCAGGGTTATTATTTTTAATTTTGTTAAAAGCAGCAATCTGCTCAATATCGACCTTCTGGTCTCCAAGCACAAGCTCTCCGTCGAAAACATAATTCTCTTGCAGCGGAATGTCTTTATTTTGGCAAGCTACACCGTTTGAACCAACTTTACGCCAGCATATATCGGAGAAGGCGTAGTTGAGATGTGTAAGCTGTGAAACATCGATGTCTTCTGGAAAGTATTGACGATTATTGTCATAGGAAAACCAGCTGCCGTAATAGGTGAAATTAGTGTAGTCCGCACCTGGAATCGTCGTTGCTGCGCTGCTGGCAGCTGATTTCCATAGCGCATTTTTGGCTGCAACTGTAAAGCTGTAGGATTTGCCTTCTGTTAAACCCTCAGCAACATACCGATTGGAATCGCTGGAGCCGATAAGCTTGCCTGCTTCATAGATGTCGTAGCTCGTTGCGCCAGGGGTCGGTGCCCAGCCTAGAGAAGCAGTTGTGCGGTTGGCTGTAATGACTTGAAGATCGAGCGGCGCCGCAAGCTCGCCCCATTTGATTTCTAAAGGTGGGCCGTTAACCGGATCTTTGCCGGAAGCGCCATTTTGCGCGCCAACCATAAATTTGTAGATGCTGCCTGCTGTAAGTCCACCTTCTGGGAACGTATAGATGAATGTGTCGGAGCCATTCCATATTCCGCCTTTCCATCCACCGTTAACATAGAAGTCATAGCCGTTGGCATCAGGACTGCCTGTCCATTTGAACGTAATATTGGATGATGTAATATCGCTTACCTTTAAATATTGAGGAGGCGTTAATGGCGGTTCTTTATATTCACTTGTATCCTTTGGCGTAGTGAAAGTAATCGAATTGCTCTTCTGTTTATCTGTTAGATTAGCATATTGAGTACCGTTCGGACCTAAGAAGAAGGTATATTTGGTTTCTTCCTTTAATCCGCCAATCGTACTGCCTCCTACTTGTGTGAAGCCGGAATAAGGATCTTTGTTAAGAGGAGGATTGTCCGGATTCCAAACCCAGTAATCATCTAGCTTATGCGCAGGATCAAAGGTAACGGTTACCGTATTATGTGTAACATTCACAATACTTAGGTTGCTAGGTCCTGGATTGCCAGTCGGCTCATTGGAAGGCTCGCCGGCAAGTGTCGTAAATTCAACGTAGTTGCTTCGCAACACCCGCGTGTAAGGTCTCTTGTACCAAGTGGTATACAGCTTGTACGTCGTATTAGGCTGCAAGTTTTGCAGCTCCACACTGCCGCCTTTCCCTGTAGCTAAATAGTTGTTTATATCTTCTTTTGTTGGATTAGCAGGGTCTGGAGTTACGTAGTACCATACATCAACGTCAGCTTGCTCTGGATGAACATCCCATTTAAGCTGTGCACTCGTCGCAGTGATGGAATCGGTTACAACAGTTAGGTTTTGAGGGACGGGAGGGGCTGCCTCATAGACAGCATCCGTTACGGCTCGAGCAGCTTCGTTCAATGCTGGCAACGCTGCTTCATTCCCATAAGCTGTTGYTGTGTCAAGGAAAGGAGAAACGAGAAGTGCGAGACACATAAACATAATGACAAACTTCATTCCTTTTTTTCTTGCAAAAATATTCACCATATCACCTCTAATTTTCATAGTCGAACATTGCAGCATTAGCATTCATGTGCAAGTCTGGGTGTGGTTGTTTTCTCAATGTGTTACGGAGTATTTTGGGCGGGTTCTTGCTTTTCCGAGACCGAATTTGGCAGTCACAATCACCAACTGTCACGGAATTAAAAGGGGATAATTTGGTATCACCTCCTGCAAAACTTGCATTTATTTTGTATAACTATTCCTAGCATGAGACGTTGATTTCATGAAAGGAAGGGGTAAATTACGATGATAAAAGGGGAATATTTTACAAAAATATAATAAAAATGGGATATTCCGCACAGGAAATAGAGGTTTAACTCGATCTTTAAAAACAACATCGAGTTAAACCCATAGCATGCTAGAAAAAAGCATTTTGAACGGTCATTGTTGTAGTTGTGATAAAATGAAAGGGATTCAGAAATAACCTAATAGAAATGATGGTCGCTATGAAAATCGAATTTGAAAATCATATCATTGAGTTTAATGTTGAATATGCCAATAGAAAAAAGATATATATCCAAATGGACTCATTGGGATTCATAACCGTGAAGGCTCCCAATGGAACAACGGAAGAGAATGTCATGCGGGCCGTGGAGCAGCATGGTAAACAGCTCACTCAGAGATTGCAGCAGATCGCGAAGGTTCGAGATACCCCTAAGACAAAAGAATATCAAGAGCAAGGAAAATTCCTTCACCTTGGAAAAGAGTACTTTCTTCATGAATTGATCGACACAGCTGATCTGAGTGAAGAGGAGTTAAAAATCAATCTTAAAAAGTTTTATTTTGCAAGCTGTAAGAAAATCATTGGAGAACGAATCAAACGATATCAAGAGCAGCTGAAAGTAAAACATAAAAGCTTCGAAATCGAAGAGTCAAGAACGAAGTGGGGAAGCTGCAGCTCAAGTAAAAAATTAACCTTTAATTATCGACTGGCGATGGCTCCGCTTGAGGTAATCGATTATGTCGTCATCCATGAGCTTTGCCATCTGACGCATATGAATCATGATCGTTCCTTCTGGAGACGAGTGGGCAGCATTATGCCGGATTACAAAGAGAAGGAAGAGTTTCTAGCAAGGCATGGTCAAGCTATGACACTGTAATCATGATAACTGGCCTCCTGTCAAAAGGAGGTTTTTTGCTGTATCTCTATTATATCGTCTATTTTTCAAATGGTTATGTTTACTTCTTATACATACTAATGATTTTTATCACTAATCGAGGGAAATCATGAACATTAGATGCAGCGTGCTTTATTTCTGTTCTAGCCTTGCTGGCTCCGCAGGTAATTTTCGTATTCAACGGTAAACTCGAGTGCTTGCTCAAAGTCTGGAGACAGGAGAGAAAGTGCCGCTATTACATCTGCTTTCGATGTGACGCTTAATGCAATGATTTGAGGTTGGCGAGGAATACGGAATAACGTATGATCGTGAAATGTGATGGTGACGATGGTCCCTATCGCCTCGTCATTGGAGGAATAAACCGTGCTCCACATCCAACGCTGCTGGTCGGTTTCCTCCGCATTTCCCCATTCCCGCGACAGGTCGAAATGGCCTGGAAGTTTGGGTTCGAGATGGAAACCGGATTCTTTAAATTGCCTATGAACAGGAAGGAACAACAGATTGAGAAATGTTCCATAAGCAGCATCTCCTGCCTCGTTGTAAGCTTTTTGCAAAATATCTTGATGGTTTAGAAGGATGGTTTCCCAGCTTTCATTCATATGATTTGTAATATAGCTTCCAATCGCAGCAATGGTACTTTCGTCACTTTCCTCAAGAAATGCTTGTAATGGATTTGTATGCTTCATACGTTATCCCCTTTCAATTTTCTCCGATTTTTGGAGTTGCATTTCAATCTTACAACATTCATGCAAATGAAAAGGTTTGACGTATTTTTCTTAGAAGCAACGGGTCTTCAATGAACAAAACCTTATCATGTAGGTTTAATCTTCAAAAAATATAGCAAGACGATAAATGAAGTTGAAATGGAAAATGCGAAACATAATGTGCTTAAAAACTCAATAAACAGGGTACATTCATACAAAGACGAATTCAGGGAGGTAGTACCCATGAGCAAGAAAAAACTATTGATAACTGCAATTGGAGCTGGCGTCACTTATTTAATGAAAAACAAGGATGCGCGAGATAAGCTTGTCCATACGCTGCAAAATTTCAGGAAAAAGAATCGTTAATGGAATAATCGATATTGGGCTCGGCAAATCAGCCTAGATGACAATTGGAAAAGAGAACGACTAGTTGGCTTCGATCATTTATGGTAAGATGTCTAAGACTAATAAACGATACAAAATCAATCAATAGGAGAAGCAGGGTACAAGATGATACCCTGCTTCTTTTTGTTTGGAAACGTTATATGCTTTGAGTAGCAAAAAGGGGATTGAAAATGCCTACTATTATTGCGAAACCATTTGATCAAGAAATGCAGAACCTGTTAAGCGATATACACTCCGCCTATCACGCAGGGGAGCTTAGCCAAAAGGACAAATCAGAGCTTCCGGAAAACATTTACGTCATCGAGGCTGAGGACGAGATGGTTGGATACGGAGTCGTTTGGGAGTACGATAACGCCAAGCAGCTGATTCAGAAAGCAGAACAAGATTATTTTAGCGATGATGAGAAGTATTTGGAGCGGGACTTTTATATTGAGATTAAAAACAAAAAGAACTTTGTATTTATAGAAGCACTTGATGTTTTAAAGGAATTTGAAGGCAAGGGTTACGCTGCTACCTTTATTCAATGGGTTAAAGCAAAATATCCGAATAAAAAGATGTATGTATATACGTTGGATAAAACAAGGAACTTTTGGTATAAGCAAGGCTTTGAGCCTTTGGGAAATACCGTTTGGATGACTTTTAATTAAAGGTTGAAAAATGGGCATAGGCTACTGTCTCAAGGGTAGAGGTTTATGTCGATTATATCGTTTTATTATGCTATACTTACTTGTTATGTCTTAAAGGAACGGTTTTTGGAAATGCTATTCGATTATAAAAGCAGCATGATTGAGAATATAAKGCTTCAAATGAAGGAGAAAAGATGACTTTTAATGATCTAAATTTTAGCCCTGCAATACTGAAGGCGCTAACCAAGGAAAACTACACTAAGCCTACGCCTATTCAGGAGCAGGCCATTCCCGTCGTACTAGCGGGCAAAGATTTGTTTGGCTGCGCTCAGACAGGGACAGGGAAAACGGCTGCATTCGCATTACCCATCATTCAGTTATTAAGCGGCCAACCCACTAAACCGGGGGCACAGCGACGTATTCGCTCATTGATTTTGACACCTACAAGAGAGCTTGCCCTCCAGATAGAAGAAAACATGCGTGCGTACGGACAATTTACCGACCTGCGCAGTGTAGCTATCGTGGGCGGCGTTTCACAGAAGGTTCAGGAGCGTGCACTTCGACAAGGCGCTGATGTTATTATTGCCACTCCAGGCAGACTTATCGATCTTATTAATCAAAAGTTTGTTGATTTGCAATATGTACAAATATTAGTGCTTGATGAAGCAGATCGAATGCTCGATATGGGCTTTATTCACGACGTGAAGAGAATCATCGCCAAAATGCCAAGAAAAAAGCAAACACTCTTTTTCTCGGCTACGATGCCTCCAGAAATTTCGAAGCTTGTCAAAACGCTGCTTGTTAATCCGGCGAAAGTGGAAATAACTCCAGCTTCCTCAACAGTGGATCGAATAGAGCAATCTGTCTATTTTGTAGATAAAGGTAATAAACAAGATTTATTGAATGACCTGCTGCAGGATAAATCCATCGCTTCGGCGCTTGTATTTACTCGGACGAAGCATGGTGCAGATCGCGTAGTGCGCGGACTGACTAAAGTGAATATTTCTGCACAGGCTATTCATGGAAACAAGTCTCAAAATGCCCGCCAAAATGCGTTAACTAATTTTAGAAGCGGTGCAACTCGAGTACTGGTTGCCACAGATATTGCGGCGAGAGGTATCGATATTGACGAGCTTTCGCATGTCATTAATTTCAACCTTCCTAATATTTCAGAAACGTATGTTCATCGCATTGGCCGTACAGGCAGAGCTGGATTAAGTGGAATCGCCATCTCTTTTTGCGAAGTGGATGAAATTCCTTATTTGAAGGATATTGAGAAAATGATTCGCAAAACTATACCTGTAGTAACTGAACGTCCTGATGGGGTTCTGATCAGTTAAGCAACGAAGAAAGCCGAAATATAATAAATTGACCTAGGGGTGATCGTCTGAGAAAGCAAAAGCCAATGTCATTCGAAGATTTGTTGAAGGAATTGCAAGGACAGAAGTCGATTCAGGAAGATCCAAATCATGTTTCATTTGATGATTTGTTTAAAGAATCGTTTATGAGCAAGCATTCCAGCTTTACAAGCTTTAGCGCGTTTCTTGAGAAGGGCAACTTTCAAGTAGAAACAAGAGAAGATGTTCAGAACATTCCGGATGAGCTATTTGATCGTCACGTTGCAAGAGAAACGGATTTTGCCAATTGGCAGTCTATGCTCGATACAGCAACTTCGGAATACAGCGGCAAGTAGAACAGTAGAAGTGCCAGCATTGCGTCAATTATAGGCAAGTAGAAGCTTGAGCCCATCGCGGCTTGAGCTTTTTTTTGTTTATTTTGAGGTTAATTTCACATTGTAATGAGCCATTCACGCTCTGTTCATATTCCAAACGTAAACTTCAGCTATCAAGAGAAGGAATGGAGATGGTTGAACATGTTTCTAGCGCTGCGCGAATTGAAATATGCGAAAGGCAGATATTTTCTAATTGGATTAATAATGGTTCTGGTCGCATGGTTAACCTTTATGGTTTCAGGATTAGCCAATGGGCTTTCATCAGATAATGCATCCATTCTAAAAAATATGGACGCCGATTATTTCGTGCTTCAGACGGATTCCGAGCATAAGCTGACACGGTCCGCACTAGGTACCGAGAAGCTGGAGGAGGTCAGGCAATTAGAAGGACTCTCACAATCCGAACCGCTTGGGCAAACGATGCTTTCGGTATATCGGAATGATTCCAAGAAGAAGATAGATATTGCTTTGTTTGGTATCGAGCCAAGTGGAAAGGTAATGCCTAGTATTACTGAAGGGAAAAGCATGGGGGCGAGCAATGAAGTGGTCGTTGACTCCTCGTTAAAAGAACAAGGCGTGCAAATTGGCGATACGCTAGGTGATCAAGAGCTCGGCATTGAATGGAAGGTCGTCGGTTTTGCCACTAATCAGAAGTTCAGTCATACGCCGGTTGCATTTATGGATATCCAAAATTTTAATAAGCTGATGCAAGCATCCTTTGGTAAACAAACAGCTTCCTATAACGCTATTGTCATTCATACAGATAATCTAAACAAAGAATCATTGCAAAAAAGTGTAGCAGATACGGAGGTTATTACAAAAAAAGAAGCGGTACAGGGCATTCCGGGCTTTAAAGAAGAGCAAGGCTCCCTGACGATGATGATCGCTTTCTTAATTGTTATTGCCGCTTTCATACAAGCTGTTTTCTTCTATGTCATTACACTGCAGAAAATTAGCCAATTTGGAGTGTTGAAGGCAATCGGAGCAAAGACGTCCTATCTGGCAGCAAATTTAGTGGGTCAAGTATTGCTTTTGGCTATTGTGGCTGTTGCAATAAGTATCGGACTTACTTTTGGCGTAAGTGCGATTTTGCCAGAGAGCATGCCTTTTGAGTTAGGTGTAAATATATTGTCTCAATATTCCGGTTTACTTATTCTAGTCTCGATTATCGGTGCGTTGCTGTCCTTAAATCGGATTGCAAAAGTTGATGCGATTGAAGCGATTGGGAGGGTTGAATAATGAAGGAAAAACTTATTCTTGAGCATGTAAATAAAGTGTATGGCGAAGGTGAAACGGCTGTTACGGCGCTGCAAAAGGTTTCTTTAAGCGTAAAAGCAGGTGAGTTTGTCGCTGTTGTTGGACCATCGGGTTCGGGCAAAAGTACTTTTCTTTCCATAGCGGGGGCRCTGCTCTCACCGTCAAGTGGACGGATCTTAATTAATGAGAAGGATGTTACGAATTTATCCTCAAGCGAGTTAAGTGAAGTTAGAGTCAAAAATCTTGGTTTTATTTTTCAAGCATCCAATCTTGTTCCTTATTTAAGAGTAATAGATCAACTGCTGCTCGTATCGAAGCTAGCAGGTACTGATGGAAAAGAAGCGCTTGTGAAAGCTAAAGCGCTTCTTGAGAAAGTAGGACTGCTGCATCGGATGAATTATTATCCGGAGAAGCTATCCGGCGGAGAACGCCAACGGGTTGCCATTGCTAGGGCATTCATGAATGATCCCGGTGTTATTCTAGCCGATGAGCCGACAGCCAGCCTCGATTCTAAACGGGGTAGAGCGGTAGTGGAGCTCATGGCTACTGAGGTTAAGCAAAGGGGCAAGGCGGCTGTTATGGTCACCCATGACGAGCGTGTATTGGATTTATGTGACCGGATCGTAACGATTAAGGACGGTATGCTTTTTGAGCAAAATGATCATGCTGCTGCGAGCAATAGGCCAGATGCAGTCGCACATAGGTGAATGAAGGTTGATTAAGCAGTGTTCTCTTGCACGTCTTGCATCAAGCTTAGATGGGATGTCTCTGAAGGTCTATGACCTTTAGGGACATCCTTTTTTTTCTGAAATTCCCCATGAGGAAGACGGAGTGTGAGTTCATTGGCAGCAGCTGTTTTGGGGAAATGCGTTTCAGTTCATACTTTGCATGTTTAATAAAGTAAGACCCTGCTGCAGCTAATATTGGATATGCATGTAGTCAGGTTGAGAGTTCATACAGAAGGAGATGAGACGATGGGCAAATGGAAAACATCACGGGTTTGGCGCAGTATTGGTTTGCTATTGCTCATGCTTTGCTGCATGACGTTAATCGTATCTGCTTCTAATCCGAATACCCCTGAAGGTTTTTTAATTATCGCACATCGCGGGGCTTCTGGTGATGCTCCTGAGAATACGATGGCCGCCTTCGAGCAAGCGGAGCGTCTAGGTACTGATTTTATCGAATTTGATGTACAGCTGAGCAAAGACGGTGAACTAGTAGTCATTCACGATGATACGGTGGATAGAACGACGCAATGTACAGGCGCTGTGGACGATTATACATTAAATGAACTTGAAAATATGGATGCCAAGCATGATGAAAAAACAGACGAAACGGATGAGAAGATCGTTTCATTCGAAGAAGTTATGCACCGTTTTGCTGGAAAGCTAGGCATGCTCATCGAGATTAAAGAATCAAAACTTTATCCTGGCGTGGAAGAGAAGGTGGCTGAGGTCGTACGTCGTTATGAGCTTTTGCTCCAAGTTAATGGCTTAGAGGAGGGCCGAAATTTTACAGCGGTTGAACATGTGAAAAATAGCGTGGGTATCATTATTCAATCCTATAACTTTCAATCGACCCGTCTAATTCACTCCCTGCTGCCGGACATCCCAATTGCTGCGCTTATTCAGGAGGATCAGCATCCTCTGTCAGAGAAGACGCTGGATGAACTTGTTTCTTTCGCGGATTACATTCATTACAATCATGAATTGCTTGACGAGAAGATCGTAGAGCAAATTCATCATCGCAACCGGAAGGTCATGGCGTGGACGATACAGTCTGAGCAAGATATGATACGGATGAAAAAGCTCGGAGTGGATGGGGTTATTACCGATTTTCCGGGGTAAGGAATATACGAGAAACTCTACTTCCTTCTATACAAAATTATTCAATCAAATACAAATGTTGCCATAATGTGAGGTTTGATGAATAATAGGGGGAGAAGGGTGGGATGGTCATGAAAATGGCTTTTACTGTCGATGTAGAGGATTGGTTTTGCAGTCCGAACCTGTCTCTTTCCGAATGGGCTGACTGCGAATTAAGGCTTGAGCAGCCCGTTCATCAAATATTGGACCTTCTGGACGAATATGAGGCGACGGGCACTTTTTTTGTCCTAGGCTGGATCGCTGAGAAAAGGCCTGATTTGGTGAAAGAAATATATCGAAGAGGTCATGAAATTGCATCACACGGCTATTCCCATCGTCTCGTTTATAATCAATCAAAACTAGAATTTAAAGCGGATATTAGGCTGTCAAAAGATATTTTAGAGCATTTGATCGGTTCAAAGGTGAGTGGGTATCGTGCCCCCTGTTTTTCTATGACAGATTGGGGACTTGATATTTTAATAGAAGAAGGATTCGCTTACGATTCTAGTATTAGTCCGAATACACCAAATAACCTATATTCCAAGTTTAATTTGTCCTCGAAAGTTGCGCATTCTTTTAAAATAAAAGATCATCTTTGGGAAGTGCCGTTGCCTGCTTTTCGCTTAGGCGGCGTTAATATTCCATGGGGCGGCGGAGGGTATTTTCGAATTTATCCTTATCGTTTTTTTTATAGCGGAGCACGAAAAATTATAGGCGATAAAGATTATTTCGTTTATTATATCCATCCCTATGATTTAGACTACGATCAACCGCAAATTTTTAACACCTCTTGGTCAAATGGCATTCGAAGATACTACGGATTAAGGGATACATACGCAAAAATAAAACAATTATTGTCGGATTTCAACTGTATGTCCATAAGTAAATATGATCCTCAAATCGGGGGGATACATTAGCGTGACCATGAAAACGGAGATTCTGTCTAACCGGCGTTTATTGGATGGTGTCGCTTATTTATTTTGCAGAGAAATGGGGATTAGAAGGGTAAAGATACAGAAACCATCGGCAGAAGAAGTGAATATGCTCCTTATGAACGGCATTGTATCCGAAGATCTTAAGCTTGTGGAAAAATCATTTGGTTACGCTTGTTATGAATATTACAGGCAGCTTTATGATCCCGATTCCTTTGACCACCTTCTTATCGCAGAGGCCAAAAATCGAAAGAAAATGCTGGACTTGTGCTGCGGGGGAGGGGCTACCGTATTCTCTTTACTTCAGAACGAGCCGGATATTATATATGGAATCGACTCGGATGCGCACCAGATCGGTCTTCTAGAAGCACTGCTCCACAGAAGTGAAGCTTCTAACAAAGTAGTCACAACAGTAGCAGATGCGCACCATATCCCGCTTGCAAACCATTCAGTTGATTTTGTCGTTTGTAGAGTAGCGCTGCAATATCTTCATGTGGAGCAGGTGCTGCAGGAGGTTTTTCGTGTATTGTCCCCGCGAGGAAGGGTGTTTTTTCTCGTACATGGTTCGGGATATATTTTGGATTATTTATTTGCGCGAAGAGCTATATTGAATAAAAAAAGTTTGAAATTTGCAATACATAAGTTTTTTCATTTAAGCAGTAAGGCTAAGGAGTTTAACCGCGCGCAAGCGAATTTTTTGACCGCAAAGGATTTGAAAGAGAAGCTGGCTGCTGCAGGATTTCGAGACATGAAGGTGCACACCCATAAAGAATGGATGAAAATGGGGGTGTTTCCAGTTTATTTTGCGGTAACGGCTGAGAACTAAATATAGTCTGCTCAAAGACAACAGTAACCCAAGGTAAGTAGACTTGGGTTATTGCTGCTTGACTATGTACTTTGTTTGCCACTCTCGTGTCAAAGCACATATTAAATACTGCGTACGCTGTCTCTAATCATAAGTTCTGTACCCAGCATGACATGGTGAATGATTTCTTTACCTTCGAGCATTTCAATAAGAATTTGCGCCGCTTGGGAGCCTAACTCGTATTTATGCTGGTGAACGGTAGTAAGCGCGGGTGTGCAATAAGCCGTCAAATCAATGTTGTCGAAGCCGATGATCGATATATCATCAGGTACCTTTTTCCCCATATCCTTAACGCCCTGCAAAGCCCCGAGAGCCATTAAGTCGCTTGAGCAAAATATAGCAGTCACTTCAGGACGGCTGGACAATAGTTGGCGTGCGGCCTCTCTTCCGCCATGCTCGGAAAATGAACCATTCAGCACAAGTGTTTCATCAAAGGGAACACTGCTGCTTTGCAGTGCTTGACGGTAGCCCTCTAGCCTAAGCAGGCTTACAGCTGCTTGCTCATGGCCGTTTATCATGGCGATATGGCGATGTCCCGATTCGAGCAGATGGTTGGTTGCCGCAAGAGCACCCGTTGTATTATCCGAAGTAACGTATCCAACGTTAGGACCTTGGAGAGTGATATCAATAAGGACGCATGGAATATCAGACGATACGATTTCCTCCAAATAAGGATCGTCTAATCGAATACCCATGATGATAACCCCGTCTACGCCTCGTTCCTGGCATAATGTTTTATATGATTTTACCTTTTGTTTCTGAGGTGTTGTACTGAATAGGACAAGGTCATAATCGAGTTCGCCTGAACGGTCATTTATTCCGCAAAGGACTTCGAAAGCGATATTGTCTTTGGAGCTGTCTCTTGTAACATTGGAGAGAAGGAGGCCAAGTGTCTTTGTTTTTTTCGATATGAGCGACCTTGCAGCCATATTAGGGCTATAACCGAGCTGGTCTGCTATAGTCTTAATTTTGAGCCGAGTGCCCTCGTTAACGTCGTCATAGCCGTTCAAGGCACGCGATACTGTAGTAACAGATACACTAGCAGCTTTAGCTATATCTTTAATCGTAACCATACAATACCTCCGAAATGTTGAAAACATGTAATGTATTATGATAAAAATTAAAAAATAAATTGACTCTTGTAAATGCTTTCATCATGATCTATAATTCGATTATAACTTATCCGAAACGTTTTGGAAAGTTAGATTGCTTCGTCGAAAATGAGTAAGCATATTTTTTTGCCTCTTTTCCGAAACGTTTCGGATAAACGAATGTTTGTTTGATTTAAGGGAATAAAAAAGCTATTACAAGAAGAAATGAGGGAAACACTTGGATTATCGAGTCATCAAAGAAAACGATCTATTCCTCATGACGGACCGGAATGGAGATATTCCGGAAGGTGATGTTTCAGGTCAGGGTCTTTACACAAAAGATACCCGGTTCATAAGCAGGATGGAAATCCGAATCAACGGTCAGAAGCCGATACTGCTGTCTTCAGCAGCGGATGAGAATTATATTTCTACGATTCGCCTTACCAATCCACATATGGAAGAGAAGGGCGAGCTTATCTTGTGGCGTGAGTCCGTAGAAATTGAACGTACACGCTTCATTTATGATGGAGCATTGTATGAGACGTTCAAGCTCACCAGCTATTATCCTAAAGCCATTAAATTTGATTTCTCCGTGTTATTGGATGCGGATTTTGCAGATATGTTTGTCGTTCGCGGCTTTCAGCACGGCGATTTGGGAAGAAAGACGGCAGAGAAAAGCGGCCAACGGGAAAGAGTAATTGGCTATCTTGGAGCTGACGATGTACGCCGTGAAACGAAGATTAAATGGGATACAAATGAAAGTCGCATAGGCGAGACAGGCGAGCTCCATTTCGATGTGGAACTGAACCATCGGGAAAGCCATGCAATCGCTTTCTATTTTGCGCCAATCATTGACGGCAATGAGCCGCAGCAGCACGATCCGGCGGAAGCGATGGTTAAGCTTAGACAATCGTATGCGGATTGGAATGGTTCATCCACATCCATCCAAACGGATGTACCGCTATTTAACAAGCTGCATCATCGCGGAGTGCAAGACTTAAGAGTTCTGCTTACGGATATCGGATATGGAGCATTCCCAGTGGCAGGCTTGCCTTGGTTCTCGGTGCCATTTGGCCGTGATAGTTTAATTACTGCGCTGCAGATGTTATCCTTAAACCCGCAAATTGCTAAGGGAACGCTGCTCACGATGGCCGCTTATCAAGGCCAGAATGAAGATGAGTGGCGCGATGAGCAGCCAGGTAAAGTGATGCATGAAATTCGGTATGGCGAACTAGCAAGCACAAATCAGGTTCCATTTACGCCGTATTACGGCACGATTGATGCGACGCCGCTATTCCTTCTATTAGCTGCCGAGTATTATCACTGGACCGGAGATGCTCAGTTTGTTAAAGAGCTAATGCCTCATCTTAATGCAGCACTCGCTTGGGTGAAGGAATATGGTGACTGCGACGATGATTCCTTTGTGGAGTACTATCAGAAATCTTCTAAAGGGATTGCCAATCAGGGGTGGAAAGATTCTGCGGATTCCGTTGTTCACCGCAACGGCGATTATGCAGAGGCTCCAATCGCGCTCGTCGAGGTTCAAGGTTATGTTTACCAAGCGCTTACAAGGCTTGCCCCTATATTCAAGAGCTTAGGCCACGAGGAACAAGCCGCTGGCATGGAGCAAGATGCAGAACAGCTTAGAGTTCGCTTTGAGCGCGACTTCTGGATGGAGGATGAGCAGTTTTACGCGATTGCGCTTGATAAGGATAAGAAGCGCGTAGATTCCGTCACTTCGAATTCAGGACATATTCTAATGTCGGGCATTGCTTCTCCTGAGCGTGCAAGTGCTGTTGCGAAAAGACTGGTTGCTCCTGACATGTTCGGTGGTTACGGCATTCGTACGATGAGTACGGGAGCAGCCGGCTACAACCCGATGAGCTACCATGACGGAAGCATATGGCCGCATGACAACTCCGTTTGTTTGCTTGGTCTTAGCTATTTAGGCTTCCAAGAAGAAGCGATTACCGTCATGCAAGGACTATTGGATGCAGCAGCAAAGTTTGAGTATTACAGATTGCCTGAGCTGTTCTGCGGGTATGATGATTCGCTCGGTGCGCCAGTTCCTTACCCCGTTGCTTGCTCTCCGCAGGCATGGGCAGCAGGGACGCCGCTCACATTTGTGCAAGCCTTGCTTGGGCTTCAGCCTAACGCTCTAACGAAGCAGATTACAATTAAGCCATCTTTGCTTCAAGGGATGAACGAGCTTCTGGTAGAGCAAATGCAAATTGGCAGCGGTGCTCTAAGCCTGCGCGTCACTCGCGGTATCAATGGCCCAGAGGTGGAAATACTGTCTAATCTGACAGGATATGAGCTTCTCATTTCATAGGTTTCACGCTTTATGCTTTATATACAAAGTTCATATTACTAAGGAGGTTGTATGTAAGATGAAGAAAACAGGGGTTTCAATTTTATCTTTAATGCTGGTAGTTGTTCTTATGTTAACGGCTTGTGGCAAGGGCAATGAAGGCAACAAAAACACAGGTAATACAGCAACGAACGGCGGTACAGAACAAGAGGCGACAAAAGAGCCAGCCGCTGAGAAGGTAACCGTTACACTTGCAGGTTGGGGAGCAAGTCCAGAAGAGCAGGATTTGCTAAACCAAACGTTGAAGGAATTTGAAGCAAAATATCCAAATGTAAAGGTTAATTATGAAGTAATTGCCGATCAATACATGGATGTTATCAAAACAAGACTTATTGGCGGTGAAGGCCCAGACGTCTTCTACCTGGATGCATTCGAAGCACCTGCACTCATTGAGCGTAATGTTCTAGAGCCGCTTGATAGCTATGTGACACCAGAATTTGATGTTGCAGACTTTGAACAGCCGATGGTTGACGCTTTCAAACAAGATGGCGTTTCCTACGGTTTCCCTAAAGATTTCTCTACGCTTGCAATGTTCTACAACAAAAAAGACTTTGCAGAAGCAGGAATTACTGCTCCCCCAACAACTTGGGATGAGCTGAAAGAAGCTGCAGTTAAGCTTACTAAAAAAGAAGGCGACAAAACGGTTCGCTTCGGCTTTGGTGTTGCGCCTGAGCTTGCACGTCAAATGTTCATGATTCAAGCATTCGGCGGCAAAGTTGCAGATGAGAATGGCAATGCTGCATTCGCGGCTCCAGATGCTCTTAAAGGTTTGCAGCTTGTAACGGATATGCACAATGTAGACAAATCATCCGGCGAGCCAAAAGAAGTAGGCGCTGGCTGGGGTGGCGAAATGTTCGGTCAAGGCAAAGCTTCCATCGTATTCGAAGGAAACTGGGCAATTCCATTCTTGGAATCCAACTACAAGGATCTAGATTACGGCACAGCTGAGCTTCCAACTGTAAATGGCAAACAAGGCACTATGGCTTTCACTGTTGCTTATGTAATGAACAAGGAATCGAAGAAAAAAGAAGCAGCTTGGCAGTTGATCTCCTTCTTGACTGGTAAAGAAGGAATGAAAACGTGGACGAGCAAAGGTTTCGCGCTTCCAACTCGTAAATCGGTATCACAAGAGCTTGGCTACGATAAAGATGAGCTTCGCAGTGCAATTGTAGCAGGCGCTTCTTATGCAACGCCTTGGCAAGCAGGCTCCACACTTCCTACAATCATGAGCAACTTCAACAACCAATTCGTTGATACATTTATGGGTAATTCGAAGCTTGAAGATGCAATGAAGAAAGCAGAAACGGTTGCGAATAAGGAAATCGCAGCAGCGAAGTAAGCGAGGTGAAGGAGGGAGAGCGCAAGACGCTCCCTCCTTCAATCTCTGATTTTGATATGAAAGGAGAAGGTGCAGCATGACCCATGTCTCTTCATGGAGAAAAAAGCTGAAAAATAACGTAACCGGCTATCTGTTCCTGCTTCCAACCATTCTAGTTCTTGGTACTTTTTTGTTCTTGCCTGTATTCTATTCCCTTTATTTATCGGGACATAAGGTGAATCTGCTTGGCGAAGTAAGTTACAAATGGGTAGGATTTAAAAACTTCACGCGTATGGCAGGCGATGAAAGAGCCTGGATAGCGCTTAAGAACACGGCATCCTTTGCTTTGTTTGTTGTGCCGCTGCAAACGGTGTTTGCTATTTTACTAGCTGTTATTTTGAATGCTAAGCTCAAATTCAAAAACTTCTTCCGTATCGTATTTTTTATGCCGACCATTACTTCGTCGGCGGTACTATCACTTATATTTATGTGGATATACAATTCAAACGGTCTTTTGAACCGAGTGCTTGAATTTATCGGTTTGCATGGATACAACTGGCTTGGAGATCCTGCGGTCGCCATGAAGGCGATCATGCTTATGAATATATGGTCTACCGCTCCATTCTTTATGGTTGTTTTCTTGGCTGCATTACAAGACATTCCTGATGCGCTGTACGAGTCAGCTATGCTTGACGGAGCAGGAGGCTGGAGGAGATTTATTTCCATCACGCTGCCGCTAATTAAGCCTGCGACCTTCTTTACGGTCGTTATGGGTATTATCGGTACCTTCCAACTTTTCGACCAATCTTATATTTTCTCAGCAGGTTCAGGCGGACCGAATAACTCGACCTTGACCGTAGCTCTGCTTATTTATCAATATGCTTTCAAAAATCTCGACTTCGGCTATGCCTCTGCGCTCGCTGTCATGCTGGCTGCTGTCATTATGATCGTGACGCTGATACAGCGTAAGCTATTTGCCGAAGAAAAGCTGAACTAGGAGGGCGACTAGATGGTATTTCAACAATCCAAATGGGGAAAGGCGATTCTTTATTTCCTGTTATTCTCATACGGCTGCATCACTGTTGCTCCCTTTCTATGGGCGCTTTCCTCTTCGTTTAAGCCGCTCAGTGAGATTGTTTCCGGGGGCATCAACTTTATTCCGAAAGAATTCACCTTGCAGAACTATTATGATATTTTCGTGAAAGAGCCGCTTTTCCTCAGGTGGATGTACAACAGTGCCTTGATTGCAGTTGTTGCGACGGTTTGCAATACGCTGTTCAACTCAATGGCGGGTTATGCACTTGCACGTATTGAATTTGCCGGCAACAAAATCATGTTCATCCTTATCCTAGCGGTGCAGATGATTCCAGGCCAACTGACGATCGTACCCGCTTACTTAATTATGAAGCAGCTCGATTTGTTGAACACCTATGCCGCACTGACTTTGCCGATGATGGCGAATGCGACGTTTATCTTTATGATGCGGCAATTTTTCCTCAGCTTCCCGAAAGAGCTTGAGGAGGCAGCGGAGATGGACGGGCTTAATCGGTTCGGCGTGTTTTTCCGAATTGCATTGCCGCTTGCGATACCTGCATTAGCAGCTCAAACGATCTTCGTTTTCATGGGTGCATGGAACGAGTTCCTGAAGCCGCTCATGTTCATGTCCGATAAGTCGATGTTTACTTTAACGCTCGGTCTGAATACGTTCAAAGGGCAGTACATTAGCCACTGGAACTACATTATGGCTGCATCGATGGTATTTACGCTTCCAGCGCTGCTGATTTATGCGTTCTTCAATCGATTCTTTATTAAAGGAATTACGTTTACCGGCGGTAAATAACATAGTAACCAAACGGGGCTGTCCTGAGGTCATTTAGACCTCTTGGGACAGCCCCGTTTTTAATTGATTCACATATGCATAGTGAGACATAGTGTGCTCAGTGGGCAGGCTGTGAGCGATAATAAGGCTAATTTCTAGACCTATTTTTGTGATGAAGGCTGATTGGGCGAAAATAGGACTAGATTGTAGATCTATTTTAGTCCGAAAAGGATACAAAGAGGCGATTGGCAGCTCACGAGCGAAAATAAGCCTATTTTCTAGCTCTATTTTTACTAAGCGGGCTGATTGGGCGAAAATAAGACTAGATTGTAGCTCTATTTTTGTCTGAAATGGATACTATGGGGAAATTGGCAGGTTTTGAGCGGTAATAAGCCTATTTTTTAGTCCTATTTTTGCGAAGAGGGCTGTTTTGATGAAAATAGGACTAGAATGTAGATCTAAATTTGTTTGAGTCGAGTATGGGGTCATTTGGCAGAAGAGACTAAGTGTTTACGCACATTCTCGAAATGATAATGCTTGCTGTGCAGGGCAAGCCAGCTCGTCATTATGGATGTCTATAGTCGAATTTATCGTGAGGAACGTCAAGGCTATGACCATTAATGGTTACGGTATCGTTATCGCTCCAAGTGATGACCGCTTGATCCTCGTGAGCGCTCCAATAAATGTTTTTGGTTTTATGATTGCGTTTATTGAATACCAATTCACCGCGAATCACCAAAGGAGTAGTCGCTCCTCCATTTGTAAGGTACGCTTTTAAACTGTAAGTCCCATCAGGGGAAGCTGCCTCTATAAGAAATTTCCCCTTCGGCAGTCTGCCCATGTCATAGAAGAGCCAATAAACACCAGCACCAATAGTTAAGGCGAAGAATGTGCAGATAGAAATAAATATGATGAGCAGCTTTTTTAAAATTTTCTTTTTCTCGCTCGCCGCTTGAACATCAATATCTTCATCGAACAACGGTATCATTTACTGGAAAATTTGGATAACATTAGAATATCACAAGTTACACTCCGGAGAAACCGAATGCGAATCATAACAACAATTAGATATAAACGATGCCCTGCCGAATAAAACAAAAAAAGCAGCCCAATCGGGCTGCTTTTAGTTTTATTAATCGGAGCTGGGAAGCAGCAAGAGCTTATTCCTTAACCGCACCAATGACAATCCCTTTTACAAAGTAACGCTGCAAGAAAGGATAAACCAACAGAATCGGTAATGCGCCGATAAAGATTTGCGATGCGCTAATGGTTCTTTGCGACATATTGGCAACCATTTGCGGATCAAGCTTAGTCATATCCTTTTGAACGATAATCGTTTGCATGAAGCTTGCAAGAGGCAGCTTCTCGGCATCCTTCATATAGATGATACCGTCGAAATAGGAATTCCAATGTCCGACCATAATAAACAAGGAAACCGTTGCAATCGCAGGCAAGGAGATCGGCAAATAAATCATGAAGAAAGTGCGCAGCTGGCCGGCTCCATCAATAAAAGCAGCTTCTTCCAGATCCTTAGGAACAGTACGGAAGAAGTTTAGCAAAAGAATAACGTTATAAACGCCGACTGTACCTGGTAGGATAAGCGCCCATAAAGTATTCATTAGTCCGAGCTTAAGGATGAGGAGGTAGCTTGGAATAAGTCCGCCTGCAAATAGCATCGTTACGACAAAATACCAAAGATAAACGTTGCGAGCGCGGAAGATATGAGAATCTTTGGACAGCGCATAAGCAGCAAGTGTACTAACTAGCATAGCAAGCGCCGTACCAAGGATAGTCCGCTGTGTCGACACCCACAAGGAAGTTAGGAAATTGCTATTGTTGAACGTCTTGGCATAGGCTTCTAATGTGAAACCGATCGGCCAAAAAGTGACCAATCCCGCGTTGGCGGGAGCGGACGCACTCATGGAAACCATGAGAAGGTGATATAGCGGCAGCAAGCATAATATGGAAAGAAGAATCAAAAACACGTTGTTAAATATGCTGAAAATACGGTATGGCAGTGTTTTATGGTGCATACGTTGTCACCCTTTCTAGAAGATTCGGTAACCGGCAAATTTATAAGCAAGACGATAAGAAATTACGATTAGAATCAAGCTGATCCCTGATTTAAACAGGCTAACTGCTGTTGCAAAGCTGAATTGACCGCTGAGTAGACCTTCACGATAGACAAAGGTGTCAATGATATCACCCTGCTGATAAATCAAAGGACTGTACAAGTTGAACACTTGGTCGAAGTTTGCATTTAGTACGTTACCAAGCGCCAAGGTTGCAACTACAATCGCAATTGGAATGAGAGATGGAATCGTAATATGCGTCGTTTGCTTGATACGGCCTGCACCGTCAACTTCAGCAGCTTCATAAAGTGCTGGATTAATACCGGCAAGCGCTGCAAGGAAGATAATCGTATTGAATCCAAATTCCTTCCACACATCACTAAAAATAATGGTGAAGCGGAACCAGGCGCCATCGCCCAAAAAGAAAATCGGCTTAATGCCGAATACATTGCTAATAAATTGATTAATAATTCCTGTCTGTGCGAGCATATCGATCAAAATTCCGGATAGCGTGACCCAGGAAAGGAAATGCGGCAGATAGACGAGCGTTTGGATGGATCTTTTGAGCCCCATGTTCCTGACTTCATTCAGAAGCAAAGCAAAAATGAACGGAATGATTAAGTTCAGCACGATTTTGGAGCAAGCAAAAAATAGGGTGTTCCACGTAATTTGCAAGAAATAATCATTTTGAAACATGTATTCAAAATGCTTCAAGCCTACCCATGGAGAGCCCATCATTCCAAGTGAAGCTTTATAGTCTTGAAATGCCATCATAATACCTGTCATCGGTATATAGGAGAAGATGAAAACCGAAAGTACCGCCGGCAGCACCATGAAATGCAGCATCCAAGGTTGTTTATATTTGTGTTTTGTTTTTGCTCGTGGTGTGGTCTCCAAAGTCACTTGCTTTTCTGTGTTTGCTTCCATAGCTATCCCCCGTTCCATAAAATTGGTTTGTGTATAATAAGAAACCCTGCTATATATAGTAACAAGCATTTCTCTTACTGGACTATAGGATAATGTTAGGATTGATATGGTTTTGTTAGGGGATATCGTCTGGAGGAATGAATGATGGAGATTAGTAACGGTCTTGCTTTTGTCAAAAGAAAGATGGGTGCTCGGTTTAGTCTGTTTTCTAAAATGAATGGGTTGATCTTAATTTTGTTCATCCCCATTGTGATCATGTATACGTATTCAAACGACGTGGCCTTTAACGTTGTCAGCAAGGAGCTTAAGCTATCGAACACGAGACAGTTGTCCTTTTTGTCCAGTCAAATTGACTCGCGGATTAATCAGATGGTCGATTTCTCCAATACATTCTCGAAAGATCCGAATGTGCAGAGATTTAATGGGCTTAAAATATGGGAAGATCGTTATGACCGCATGCAGACTAGGTTTATCGTTCAAGAGAAGATGGCACTGCAATCAGGCGTCATTAACATATGGCCAGTCAGATACACCGTATACTCGCAACAAAACAAAGAGTTGATATCAAATTACAACAATCCTGCTGAGTACGATGAGGAATTTTTAAAGCGAAACATGAGCGGGAAATGGACCTATGGCAATGGCGAAGCTAAGGCCGATAATGAGCCCAGTTACTTTCATTGGTTTTATACCGAATCATATGGCCAGCAAGGTAAACTGAATGGAAGCAATCTGGTCATTGAAGCGAGCTTCAGTTATGAAAATATCCAAAACATGCTGGACACCTATAAATCAGGCGGACAGGGTGATCCGATTTTTTATCATAAAGGTGACGCTCCGATTACGAACCGCAGTGCGGATCAACAGCTTTCAGGAGAGTTGGTTTCCTACTTGGACGAGCAGTCGCTGGAAGACACAACACAGCAGGTAGTGAAGCTGCATGGTGAGAACTATTTGGTGAGCTCGGTTAAATCCACTTATTTGGGCTGGCATTTGGTTGACGTTGTTCCGCTCGATCAAATATTGAAGCCGATATCGATCACTCGCAATTTGTTTTATGTTTCGATGATTTTGTTATTTGTTGTGGGCATATCTGCTTCCATCCTGCTTTACCGTAATGTGCAGCGGCCGATCAGGCAATTGATTAAAGGTTTGCAAAGCGTACAGCGGGGGGATTTCTCGTTTCGGATCAGCTCAAGCGTAAATAATGAATTTTCATTTTTATTTTACCGTTTTAACGATATGTCACGACAAATCCAAGATTTAATTGAAAATGTACTGAATGAAAAAATTCGGTCAAGGGAAGCGACATTGAAGCAATTACAGGCTCAAATTAATCCGCATTTTCTATATAACTGTTTGGGCTATATAATTAA
>NZ_JBFTSN010000068.1:0-23542 GCF_056400045.1 Paenibacillus sp. 01L418 | reverse complement strand
GTTGAGAAGCTGCATGAGCTGATTACAACGGGGAAAGTTGAAGTGCTCAGAGAAAAGCTTCCACATCATTTAATTGTACGGGAGTCAACCAAGTCCTATTCATCATAGGCGTGAAACGATAATACTTAGATTAGAATATTAATAGCGAAACGGCTTTGCCTCTAAATTTTGGCTTTGGTCGTTCGCTTTAACTCCTCTCTGAAAAGCTTTTCAGAGCAATGGAAGCGTTATCTATTTAAAAGATTTCGTTTTCGATACCTGTTGAGCATAAAAACAACCTACATTGGCACTTTAAAGGAGGTGAGGCAACAACTTGTTATCTGACGTTAATTTAACGTTTCAAAAGGGCCGAGTAAGTGTAATTTAATTACTGATTACTTAAACATGAAAGGATGAGGTCTATGTACACGAGAAAAACAAAAAAAGCATCGACTGTCTTTATTCTAACGCTAGCGCTTGTGATGACGATTACGGCTTGCGGAGGGAAAAATAATAATACAACGAACCAGCCGACAGAGAAGCCAGCAGAGGGCGGAACGAATGCAGGAGCAGGGGCGGGCGACAGCGCGCTGGCTAAAGCATTAAACGGCGATTTTAAAGGTAAAAAGGTTACGATGTTCGGTCCGTTTACGGATGCGGATGAAGTGAAATTTAACGAAAGCATTAAAGCGTTCGAAGATAAGACTGGAATCGACATCGCGTATGAAGGCTCTAAAGAGTTCGAAGCAACGATTTCGGTACGTGTAAACGGCGGAAACGCTCCTGATATTGCGGATTTCCCGCAGCCGGGTTTGCTGAAGGGCTTTGTGAACTCTGGTAAGGTAATTGATGTAAAATCATTCCTTAGCGATGAGTATTTGAAGAAACAATACAACCAAAGCTGGCTTGACATGGCTACGATGAAAGGTACTAGCGGAGACGTAATGTCCGGCATCTGGGCACGCAGCAGCGTAAAAAGCTTAGTGTGGTACAACAAAAAAGCATTTGCAGAAGCAGGTTATACCGTTCCAAAAACATGGACAGAGCTTATGGCGCTGACTGATCAAATCGCGAAAGACGGCGATCCAGCTTGGAGCATCGGCATCGAGAGCGGTACAGCGACTGGCTGGCCGGCTACAGACTGGATGGAGGATATTATGCTCCGCACGACTACGCCTGAAAATTATGACAAATGGGTATCGGGTGAGCTTCCATTCACAGACCCTGTAGTCAAAAATGCAGCAGAAAAAATGGCTGAAATCTGGTTCAACGAGGACTATGTGTACGGTGGAAAAAAATCGATCGCTACAACATCGTTTGGTGATGCAGTTAAGCCGCTATTCGATAATCCGCCAAAAGCATGGCTTCACCGTCAAGCTGGCTTTATTACAAGCTTCTTCCCAGAAGGCTTGACAGCTGATGATTACGATTGGTTCCCACTTCCAGCCATTGATGAGAAATATGGTCAACCAGCTCTAATCTCAGGAGATATTTATGCTATGTTTAATGATCGTCCAGAGGTTCGCGCTGTAATGGAATTCTTCACAACGGGCGAGTCGCTCAAAGCTTGGATTCAAACAGGCGGCGTAACAGCTCCTATGAATGATGCTGATCCTTCATGGTACCCGAACGATCAAGAACGCAGAATGGCAGAATTCGTGAAAACAGCAGAAACGATTCGTTTTGATGGTTCTGACCTTATGCCAGGCGCAGTTGGCGCAGGTACATTCTGGAAAGGTATGACAGACTGGGTAAGTGGAACAGTAGATTTGGATACAGCACTAAAAGAAATTCAAGCTGGCTGGAAAAAATAATTGACTGCTGCTTGAGTGATTCGGGGGCTTCTCGCCGCAAGGGGAAAGCCCCTCTATAATCAGCGCAGAAATTGGTGGCTTTTACGAAGAAAGTTTTGCTACGCAAACCTAAGTTTATGCTTACGAAGATAGGTTTGCTACGCAAACCTAAGTTTACGCTTACGAAGAAAGGTTTGCTTCGCAAACCTTGGAGGAGGATTCATATGGAATTACAGGCTAGGAAAGGCAATGCTCTGCGGCTACTGTTGTTATCCATACTCGTGCCAGTTATCAATATTGTCATTCACGGGGGCATATTTATACTTTTCCGCGACTCCAACCTTCCGCCTATCCTCAATGCGGTGTTTGCAGTCATATGGGGAGCAGTTGGTATTTATTCGATATACTATTCGTTTAACTGGGTAGTTGAAAAGTATCCGGATCAATGGAAGCGGAGAATATTGCCTTTTGTATTTGTTGGCCCAGCGGTGCTGCTGCTTGGTTGGCTGCTTGTCTTTCCGACATTGCGGACGCTATACTTAAGCTTTTTTGATGCCGGCTCGGTCAATTTTGTCGGTTTCGCCAACTATGTAGCTGTATTTACGGACCGCCTGCTCATCATGGCGCTGCGCAACAACTTGCTTTGGGTGTTCTTTGGCACACTGGCTTGTGTTGGCTTAGGTCTTTTAATTGCGATACTTGCTGATCGAAGCAGCTTCGAGAAGCTGGCTAAGGGTCTCATATTTATGCCGATGGCGATCTCGTTCGTAGCGGCAGGTGTTATCTGGAAATTTATTTATTACTATCAGCCAGGCCAGGAGCAAATTGGACTGCTGAATGCGATCGTCGTGAAATTTGGCGGGGAACCGCAGGCATGGCTCAGTATGATTCAGCCGTGGAATAACCTGTTTCTTATCGTTATTCTCATTTGGATGCAAACAGGTTTTGCGATGGTTATATTCTCAGCTGCGATTAAGAGCATCCCAGAGGATATGCTGGAGGCCGCTCGTATGGATGGCGCAGGCGAGGTTCGCATTTTTTTCAAAATCATGATTCCTTACATTGCGGGAACTTTGTTATCCGTTACAACAACGATTATTGTGTTTACACTCAAAATCTTCGACGTTGTTATGATCATGACAGGCGGACAATATGAGACGGACGTTGTGGCAACACAGTTCTATCGCCAGCTGTTTATGTACCAAAATGCAGGTTATGGTTCAACCTTAGCCATTGTGCTTCTCGTTGCTGTCATTCCAGTCATCATAATCAATCTGCGGCAGTTCCGTAGAGAAGGAGGGTTCTAATATGAGCAGGAACAAAAAATCCCGTAAGTCCAAGTGGCTCGTGAATACAGTGCTAGCTGTCATATGTCTCATTTGGACTATCCCGACGCTCGGTCTGCTCGTTTCCTCTTTCCGGCCTGCAGCAGATATATTATCTACTGGCTGGTGGAATATACTGCCTCATCGAGATTGGAGCACAACAGAGCAAATTCAGCTGCCCAAGGACACCGATCTTCGTGAGCCAATTAAGGTGAATGGAACAACGTTTACCGATGATCAGCTGCGTGCGGGTGTGGAGCTTAACGGCGAACGATTGATCTGGGAAAACCGGAGAGCTAGACTTCTGAACGTACAGGATAAGCAGTGGACGATCATTTCAAATTTTACAACTCAGAACTATGAGACGGTGCTGGGTGGAAAAACATATTCCATCACGATGCCAGATGGTACGACCAAGACAGAGAAGGGCAGCGGTATGTCGCGTTCCTTCTGGAATACGATTGCGGTTACAGTACCAGCTACCGTAATTCCGATTTTCATCGCATCCTTTGCAGCTTATGCTTTTGCTTGGCTTAAGTTCCCAGGGAGAAAGACATTGTTTGTTATTGTCATCGCTTTGCTTGTCGTGCCTTTGCAGGTAGCGCTCATTCCGATTTTGCGCGATTATACATCGCTTGGACTGAACGGCACATACTTTGGGATCTGGCTTGCACATACGGCGTTTGGTTTGCCATTGATCACATATTTTATGTACACATCAATTAGTCAGCTGCCCAAGGATTTGTTCGAATCGGCATTTATGGACGGGGCAACGAATTTTACAATTTTCAGCAGGCTCATCCTGCCGCTATCCGTCCCTGCGCTAGCATCGATCAGCATATTCCAATTTTTATGGGTATGGAATGATTATTTGATATCCCTTATATTTCTCGGAAGCCAGCCTGAAGTGCAAGTATTGTCAATGAATATTGCAAACATGGTAGGCTCCAGAGGAAATGACTGGCATTTGCTTACAGCAGCAGCATTTGTTTCGATGCTCATGCCGCTCACCGTATTTTTTGCACTTCAAAAATACTTTGTTCGCGGGATGCTTGGCGGCTCCATCAAAGGTTAACAGCAGCAAAAGAATGGCGAAGCGTCTGGACACGGTGTCCCCTCGCGCGCCATTTGTTTGTATAGAGAGAAGGAGAGTTTAGAGTGCAGATAAAACCGGCTTGGTGGAAGGAATCAGTTGTTTATCAGGTTTATTGGCGCAGCTTTAAAGATACAAATGGGGATGGTATTGGTGATCTTCGAGGTGTTATTGAAAAGCTGGATTATATTCAATCGTTAGGTGTGACAATGGTCTGGATTAATCCATTTAATGAATCCCCAGACAAGGACAATGGTTACGATGTGTCCGACTATTATACGGTAATGAAAAAGGCAGGTACGATGGAGGACTTTGATCAGCTCGTTGCGGAGACGCATGCAAGAGGCATGAAGCTGATGATGGACGTCGTCGTTAATCATACATCGAATCATCATCCTTGGTTCATCGAATCTCGTTCCTCGATCAATAATCCGAAGCGAGATTGGTATATTTGGCAGGATGGTAGAGAGGGCGAGCCGCCTACCAACTGGCGTTCTTATTTTAACCCTTCAAGCTGGGAATTTGATGAGACGACGAAGCAATATTATATGCATTCCTTTGCGATCGAGCAGCCGGATTTAAACTGGGCAAACAAAGAAATGAGAATGGAAATCTACAACATGCTGCGTTTCTGGCTGGATAAAGGAGTAGACGGGCTTCGGCTCGACGCTCTGGCATTGCTGGCTAAGCCAAACAGCTTCAGCGATGTAGAAGATCCACATGACATCAGGTATTTAACACATAATCCGGGACTGCATGATTATTTGCAGGAAATGAACCGTGAGGTTTTCCGGCATTATGATATGATGACCGTTGGCGAAATCGCGTTCGCAACACCGGAGACAGGTCCTTTGTTCGTTGAAGAGGAGCGTATGGAGCTGAATACGCTGTTCCATTTTGAAGTTGCGGATGAAATGCCGGAATGGGATATGGTTCGTTACAAGCGGATCCAGAAGCAGTGGGCGGAGGCTTTGGCTGGCCGAGGGTTTGGCTCGCAGTTTCTAAATAACCATGATCATACGCGGCAAGTATCCCGTTATGGGAATGACAAGGAATTCCGCGAAGAATCAGCTAAGCTGCTTGCTACGATGGTCCATACGCTTCCAGGCATTCCATACATTTATCAAGGCGAAGAAATCGGTATGACAGGCGTAAGGTATGAAACGATCGGCGATTATAAAGATATTGCGATGATTAACAGATATGTGGAGGAAGTCGGCAAAGGCCAAGATCCTGCCGCAGTGTTTCGTTCATTGCAGGCGCTTAGCCGTGATAACTCCAGAACGCCAATGCAATGGAATACGGAGCTTAATGCAGGTTTTGGCAGCGCCGAGCCATGGATTAAGGTTAATCCAAATTATGAAGAAATTAATGTAGAACAAGCGGAAAAAGATCCAAATTCAGTATTAGCTTTTTATCGGAAGCTCATTGCGCTTAGAAAGAGCAATCCAGTCATGGTTTATGGCGACTTTACCGATATAAGTGAAGATGATCCTAATCTATATGTTTATGTACGAGAGCTGGAAGGAACCGAATGGGTTGTGCTTTTGAATCACGGAGAAGAGGCCCAAACTTTTACGTTCTCGGATTCGTTTTTTGGAGAGGAAGCTTTGAAGCTGAAGCTGGTGCTTGGTACGTATGAGAATACATTAAGCACTTGGAATGACGAAGGGCGAAGCATCGAGCTGAGGCCATTTGAAGCGCGAATCTATGAAGTAATCACCTAATTCCGCGTGAGCGTGCGATTATAAAGAAATGGTGGAGCAGAATAAACCCTGCCCCACCATTTTTTTTATTATGTGCTTAACGCACGCTTTCTTGCTTTAATGGCAGCTTGCGGCCTTTCCCGTAAGGGATGCAAAGGGGAGTGCCAAATATGGGATCTGYTGTGATTTGGCATTCCATATCAAACACGGTGCGTATAAGCTGTTCGTTCATAATGGCTTCCGGTTTGCCCTGCGCATGTATTTGGCCGTCTTTCACAGCTACAATGTGATCAGCATATCGGCAAGCTAGGTTAATGTCGTGCAGCACCATCACAATCGTACGATTCTCCTGCTCGTTTAAATCAAAAAGCAAATCAAGAATTTCGATCTGATGGGCCATATCCAAATAGGTTGTCGGCTCATCAAGCAAAATAGTCGGTGTGTTTTGGGCTAGCGTCATTGCTATCCAAGCACGTTGACGTTGACCGCCGGATAACGAGTCCAGTGAGCGCGAGGACAGTTCGTCCATATGCGTCACTTCAAGTGCTTTTTTGACCATCTTCTCGTCTTCATGCGACCATTGCTGCAGCCAGCTTTGATAAGGATAACGGCCTTGCTTGACGAGCTGATGGACGGTTAAGCCTTCCGGTGCAATTGGACCTTGAGGCAAGATCGCTAGGCGCCTTGCGATTTCCTTGCTAGAGAGTTTGGCAATCTCATGGCCATCAATAAGAATAGAGCCTTCTTGCGGCTTTAAAAGGCGGGCAAGGGAACGGAGCAGCGTTGACTTGCCGCAGCCGTTGCTGCCAATGAATACTGTGATCTTGCCGGGAGGGATCAGCAAATCAAGATTATTGAAAATCGCTTTTTGTCCGTAGGATAACGTAAGATTTTTCGCTTGAATGGAGGACACGATAATCTCTCCCCTTTGCTTATTATTGTTTAATTATAAACGCGCAGTGCGTTATGATCGGTTGCGATGGCGATACAATAAATAGATAAAGAACGGTGCGCCTATCGCTGCAGTGAAGACACCTGCTGGAATATCTAGCGGAAGGAACGCAGTTCTTGCGATAAGGTCAGAGAGCAGCAATACAAGCGACCCTATTAAAGCGGACACAGGTATTACGCCTCCATAAGACGGGCCAACAAGCTTCCGGGCAATATGTGGCGCCATAAGCCCGATGAAATTAATGGCACCACCTATAGCAACCGCAACACCTGCGAGCGCAACGCTGATGATGAGCAGTATCGTTCTTTTGATTTGGACGGAGCTGCCAACGCTTGTAGCAACCTCATCGCCAAGCTCCTGGACATTAAGATGCCGAGCATAGATAAGCGCAATTGGAAACAAAACGACAAGCCATGGAAGCAAAGTCCAAAAGTCTCTGTTCCATGATACGCCGTAGATGCTGCCAGTCATAAAAGTAAAGGCTTTGACGGCTACCGCAGTAGGCGTGAAGGATGACGTAAGGATAAGCATGTAGGTAACCGCAGTTAATGCGGTAGCCATTCCGATACCAATTAGGACGAGCCTGAGCGGCGTGATTCCTTTTCGGTAAGCAAATAAATAAATGAGGAACGCGGCGGCAAAAGCTCCAATAACAGCACTGATCGGCATGAACCGGATGCTTATATGCGAAAAATACAAAATGAATATAACGGTGCCAAGTGAGGCTCCGCCCGTAATGCCGATAATATCGGGAGATGTCAAAGGATTGCRCACAATACCTTGCAGCAGCGCCCCTGAAACAGCGAGTGCTGAGCCTACCATTACAGCAATCAACACGCGTGGCAGACGAAGTGAAAAAATAATCATCGCATCTGACGAATCACCTTGTCCCACAAAAGTAAGTAAAACATCGATAGGATTAATGGTTTTGCTGCCAAGCCCAACACAAATGACGACTGCTGCTAAATTGGCAATTAGCAACATAACAATCACCATTAATGTTCGGCGGTCAAGTTGAAAGGAGTGTTTGCGGCCCCTGAGTGTGATCCATTTATTCATATTAGGATTGGCCTCCTCTTCTAGCGATAAACACGAAGAAAGGAACACCAATAATCGCTGTCATGATTCCCACGGGAACTTCCTTCGGAAATGAAATATATCTTGATCCGATATCAGCAGCAAGCAGCAATATGCCGCCAAACACCGCGCAGTATGGAATAACCCAACGGTAGTCAATGCCAACTAAATAACGCATTAGATGAGGAATAATAATGCCAACGAAAGCAATAGGGCCAGCCATAGAGACCGAGCCGCCTGCGAGCAGAACGATAATAATTCCAGCTGCTAATTTGATATAGACGGTTTTTTGACCTAATCCTACAGCAACGTCTTCTCCAAGCGCCAGCACGTTCATATGTCTTGCAAGCACGATGGCCGCTATCAAGGCAATACCCATATATGGAGCAGCGGCTGTAAAGATGTTCATGTCGCGTCCTGAGACGGAGCCGACAAACCAATAAAGCACCTGATCAAATGTCTGGCCGCTTGTAAGCAATACGCCCAGCGTGAGCGAAGAGAAGAAAGCAGTCATAGCAGCGCCAGCAAGCGTAACCTTCAGCGGAGTCAAACCATCGTTGCCGATCGAGCCAAGCGAGTAAACGAGAGTCACTGTAAAGGCTGCTCCTACAAACGCCAGAGTTGCAAAAGTCGTCATGCCGCTAGCTCCGAAAAAGGCAGAGCCGATGACGATGAAGAAAGCGGCTCCTGAATTCACGCCGAATATGCTCGGAGAAGCAAGCTGATTGCGGGTAATTCCCTGCATGAGTGAGCCTGCTACAGCTAGACTCGCTCCGACTGCGGCTGCGATAAACGCGCGCGGCACTCTTGCCGTTTGAATGATGAGCTGCTCCTGAGAGCCATCAAATGCGGTAAATGAAGCTAAAATCGTGCGCCAGCTAATATTCGTTACTCCAAATGCTATGCTGCAAACGATACCAGCAGCAAAGAGGAGCAAGCCGGTTATCAGCCCTATTATTTTCTGGGCTCGTGTATGTAATAATGTACTCATAATTTCCTCTTTCCTTGATGTCAATTGTGAAGGGTATTCATGATTTAGGACTACTAAAACATTTTAGGGGATCATGTACATAGTGTCAATGAAGTTGAAAATCATTATCAACAGTTATTGACTTTGTTTTATATGGCTGGTATAGTTTCGTTTGTAATAAAACTGAGAATGATTTTCAACATGAAGGGGAGAAAAAAATGTCTTATGTATTAAAGAAGAAATTTACTTGGACAGCATCCGCCCTATTGCTTGCACTAGCCGTAATTGTTTCGGGATGCGGCCAATCCGGTTCAAAAAATAACGAAGGCAATTCATCGGCGACAGAAGGAACAAACGCGTCAAAGACAGAAGACACGAGAGTAATTACGCATGCAATGGGCGAGACCAAAATAGAAGGCAATCCAACTCGTATCGTCGTATTATCTAACGAAGGAACAGAAGCGTTGCTGGCACTTGGCATTAAACCGGTAGGCGCGGTGAAATCTTGGACAGGCGACCCATGGTATGACCACATAAAAGCGGATATGGAAGGTGTTACCGTTGTAGGTGAAGAGAGTCAGCCTAACATCGAGCTGATTGCAAGCCTAAAACCTGATCTTATTATTGGTAATAAATTGCGCCAAGAGAAAGTTTATGATCAGCTTAAGGTTATTGCACCTACTGTGTTTTCTGAAACGCTTCGTGGTGCTTGGCAGTCTAATTTCATGCTATATGCTGATGCGATCGGCAAGAAAGCTGATGGCGAAAAAATCATTGCCGACTATGACAACCGTGCAGCAGACTTTAAAAGTAAAGCTGGCGACAAGCTCAACCAGAAGGTATCAGTCGTTCGGTTTATGGCGGGCAAAACGCGCATTTACTTAGAGGATACTTTTACAGGGATTGCATTCTCGAAGCTTGGAATTACACGTCCAGACAATCAAAAATATAAAGATACATTCGTTGAGGAAATTACGAAAGAACGTTTGCCGGAAGTAGATGCTGACATGTTGTTCTACTTCACTTATGAAACGGGTGATGGCAAAGGAACGAAGATGGAAGAAGAAATGTTGAAGGATCCTTTGTGGCAAAGCCTTCAAGTTGTAAAAAATAATAAAGCGATTAGAGTGAGCGATGCGATCTGGAATACAGCCGGCGGCGTCATTGCAGCTAATCTAATGCTTGATGAAATTTATAAGATTTATGAAATTAACTAAATAGTCGCTTTTTAAAGCAGTCGGTTCTTATACCGGCTGTTTTTTTCTTATAATAACGGGTAAGTTAATTAGGATATGATCGTTCGAATCGATACACTGGATTGTTGCATGGGTGCAAAAATACATACTTTTATTGCTTGGGGGGTATTTAAGCTGAATCAGTATGATGAGATTAAACAAGGCGAGAAGGGTGCTTGGGTCAGTATAGGCGCTTATTTGGGATTATCCGCCATCAAACTCGGAGCAGGCTACTGGTTCGTATCTGGAGCACTCGTTGCAGACGGCTATAACAACCTTACTGATATTGTTGCGTCAGTAGCCGTACTGATTGGATTGCGAATTTCACAGAAGCCGCCGGATAAGGATCATCCATACGGACATTTTCGAGCGGAGACCATTGCAGCACTTATCGCTTCGTTCATTATGGCGACGGTGGGCATCCAAGTATTGATCAGTGCTGTAAAATCATTGTTTGCTGCTAATCATCATATACCTAATCTAATGACAGCATGGATTGCTTTATTTGCTGCGGCATGTATGGGCGGGGTTTATATATATAATCGAAGGCTGGCCCTCCGAATTAACAATCAAGCTTTATTAGCGGCAGCTAAGGATAACTTGTCAGATGCTCTTGTGAGCATAGGGGCAGCTATCGGTATTATAGGATCACAATTTGGCTTGCCATGGCTTGATCCTGTAGCGGCAATAGCTGTAGGTATTATAATATGTAAAACGGCTTGGGAAATTTTTTATAGCTCTACGCATGCGCTTACGGACGGCTTTGATGAGAATGAGCTGTCCTCTCTAAGTTCAACAATTGCCAAAACGAAAGGTGTTAAATCGATTAAGGATATTAAAGCTAGAGTACATGGCAGTCATGTACTTGTCGATGTAATCGTTCAGGTTGATCCCGAGCTTACATTGATCGAAAGCCATCAAATAAGTGACGAAATCGAGCGTCGAATGAGTAGGAAGCATAACATAATGAGCATACATGTTCACGTTGAGCCCGATGAGCTAATCGAGAATACAGGGGCAAGTAAGCCGGAAAATCATTAAATCCAATCGGTAATTGTTGCCAAATGAGTTCAAAATCAAAATTTATGGTTCAAATGGCATGAAAGGCTGATTCTGCCAAAAGACCTACTCTTCACATGAAAATCATACAATTTAGTTGCAGTGATGGAGTAAATTTCAAGTGCATATAGGTACTAAGGCATCCTCTTAATTGGGATGTCTTTTTTTTGTGTACATACGACGATTTTGTGGTTCTTAAAACCTATTACGAAGAGGGGTTAAATAGGCTTTTTGGTCGATACTTGTCTAATCTAATCGAATTTACAATGAAGCAGAACCGTGAAACTTAAACTGTTTACACACCAAGGAGGCGTAAGGATTGCAACACAGCATGAAAAAAAGGATGGCAACAGCAACGTTAACGGCAGCATTATTGTTTAGTTCACTTTCAGTTCCAGCAGCGCTGGCGGCTCAGACAACACAAGCAGCAGAGGTACAATCGAGCGTAAATATGCGCACATCACCTTCGACATCAGCATCCATTATTCGCAGTTTAAAGAAAGGCGAACAAATTACGGTGATGAATAAGGTTAATTCATATTGGTATAAAGTAGCAGATTCTTCGGGTAAACAAGGTTACATATCGACCTCATCACAGTATATTGAGCTTCAAACCTCGGTTCCTGCACAAGACGGCAATGCAGTCGCTCTATCTTCTGTTTCTTTCCGAAAGGCGGCATCGACATCGGGTGAACGCATTCGATATTTGAAGAAAGGTGAGCAGGTAACTATCGTAGAAAAGACAAACAGCTATTGGTATGAAGTGAAGGATGGCAACGGTATTCGCGGCTATGTAAGCACAGATTCTTCCTACTTGAAAGTAACTGGGACTATTCCTGGTGGGAATACTGGGGGGAACACGGGCGGCAATGGCGGTGGAACAGTTACGAATCCTGATGTATCAAAAGATAAGCAGGTTGAGAAAATCATAGCTGCAGGGATGAAGTATTTAGGCACCCCTTATGAATACAGTTCTGATCGCAACACGACGACAACTTTTGATTGCTCCGATTTCGTGAGACAAGCCTTTCTTGATGGCGTCTCTCTGAAGCTCCCGGCTGACTCTCGTCAGCAAGGTCAGTACGTAAAGGATAAAGGTTCTATTACGACCAACTGGAAGCAGTTGAAACGCGGTGATATCGTATTCTTTATGTCCTATAAAGGAACGAAGGCATCAGCCTATAATGGAATTGATAAATCTAAAGCTACGATTACTCATGACGGGATTTATTTGGGAGACGGCAAAGTATTGCATACGTATTCGAAAGAGGGGGGCGGTGTTACCGTCAGCAGTATTGAAGGTACCCATTGGGAGTATCGTATACTGTTCGGTGGAAGCGCGTTATAACCTCAAAAAAGCCAGTTAGGATTTATTCCTAACTGGCTTTTTTACATCTGTATGAAATTGCTTATGAATCTATTTGAATTTTCGCATTATCGTTATGTTTAATTTGTTCGTTCTGGACTGCTTCAACTTCTTTGTCCTCGAGCGCTTTCTTCTTGTTACGTCTCTTGCGAAGAAAAAGATAAACAATGAGAATAGGCACGGCTCCTAAAAAGATATACAAGGAAACATCCTTAACCATGCTTTCCGCAGCGCGTCCGTAGAAATAAAATAATGATCCAACAATATAGAACTTTAAGCCCCGGCCAATTGCTGCGTACCCGATTAATCTCCAAAGAGGGAAATTTAAGCAACCAGACAATATTGTAAATACTTTGAATGGAATAGGTGTGAAAGAGCCGATAAGAATGGCTGCTTCGCCATTTTTCTGAAACTTATCCGTAGCGGCATCGATCCATTCTTTTTTTAGAAATTTATATAGAACGGATTTGCCCATAATCTTTCCCAAATAATACCCGACAGGTGTACCTAGGAGGCAGGCGATATAGCCCACAGTGGCCAGCCATAATGCTGTAGATGGATTGAGTATGCTCAATGAAACTTGAAGAAAAAAAGCAGGAATGGGAAATATAACTGCGTCTAGAAACGAATGAATAAACAATCCGAGTGGACCGAAATCCTTTAAAAAATCGACTACGGCTTGAAACATTACCAGGCTCCCTTTCCATCAACTAACCTGCACATAAAGCCTGCTTTTACGAAATATACCGTGTGTAAATTCCACTTATGCTAACATATGCTGCAGCTTGTTGAAAAAGCGCTTTAGCGCTTGATATTTTAATTATAGCATAATTTTTTCGCTTAAGAAGATGATACTTGTCATGTGTTTCATCTCCGCTTCTCTAGTTCCTCTAGACCAAGTGCTTAAGAACGAATACGTGATAACCTGCTTACAGGTTTCAACGTCTTTTTCAGAATATTCTCTCCCAGCATTTTCAATTCTTATGATTATTGATGATTTAGAAAAATTCACGTTGCTAAAAATAAAAAAAAGCTCGTTACGGGGGCCGTAAACGAGCGGAGATTACTACAAAGAATAGAATGGCAGCAGCTACTCCCGAATTTGACGGCGAGAGACACCGCTTTGCTGAGCAGCCTGTATGACGCGTCGCCGTACTTCCTCAACGACTCTCGTGTTGAAGACGCTAGGAACTATATACATAGGGCTCAGTTCTTCATCACTGATAACGGAGGCAATGGCTTCTGCTGCCGCAAGCTTCATCTCTTCATTAATTGTGGCAGCCCGGCTATCGAGCGCTCCACGGAAAATTCCCGGAAAGCAGAGAACATTGTTAATCTGATTAGGATAATCCGATCTCCCCGTAGCAAAAACAGCGACGATATCCTCAGCTAGTTCAGGGCGTATTTCAGGCTCTGGATTCGCCATTGCGAAAACGATTGGATCTTTTGCCATCGTTGTAATATGCTCTCGCGTCAATATGYCGCCGGCCGAAACGCCTATAAAAACATCAGCGCCGTTTAGCGCTTCAGCTAAACCGCCTGTGATGCGCTCTTCATTCGTATGATTAGCATACCACTGCCACATAGGGTTGTCATAAACACAGTCAGCGGACAATATCCCAGCCCGGTCCACACCGATAATATGTTTTGCTCCTCCGGCGATCAGCATTTTTGTACAAGCGGTTCCTGCTGCCCCGATTCCGCAAATAACGATGCGAGCCTCTTGGAGGCTTCGATTTGTCAGCTTCAGCGCATTTAGCAGCCCCGCGTATAATACGACCGCAGTACCATGCTGATCATCATGAAAGACAGGAATATCAAGCTCCTGCTTTAACCTTTGTTCAATTTCAAAGCAGCGAGGGGAGGAAATATCCTCTAAATTAATGCCGCCAAAGGCAGGCGCAATGTTTTTGATCGTTGCAATGATGGTTTCGGTATCCTGCGTGTCGAGGCAGATCGGGAACGCATCKACATCGGCAAATTGCTTGAACAGCATCGCTTTGCCTTCCATGACAGGCATAGCTGCATATGGACCGATATTGCCGAGGCCAAGCACCGCGCTTCCGTCGGAAACGACGGCAACCATATTTCTTTTTATGGTGAGCGTATAAGCTTTGGATGGTTCTTCAGCGATCGCTTGGCATACTCTAGCCACATCCGGCGTATAGACACGGGACAAATCATCGCGGTTTTGGATCGGCGTTTTCGGCTGAATTGAAATTTTTCCTCCAAGATGAAGCAGGAAGGTACGGTCGGATATATGAACGAGCCGAATGCCTTCTAATGATTTCAAGGCTGTCGTAAGCCGTTCTGCTGCGCCATGCTCCGATATTTTCACAGTTAAATCGCGCAAGCTTTTGTTTTTGTCTGTATGTATGACGTCTATGGCGATAATATCGCCTTTGGCTTGTTCGATTGCTGTAGCTGCTCGGCCAAACTGCGCAAGATTCGTATCAATTTCCAACCTCAAAATAATCGTTTTTCCGTCTGTCATCTTCGAACTCATTATAAACAGCTCCCTTCATCAGATATACTATTTGGATAAGGGCATACAATTTATGCTTCATTCTTATTTTAAAAAGAAAACCGTCACTGCATCAGTCGCAGGACGGCGTTTGGACAACTCGTGGGGTCGTATTGTTGATTGCGTTTGGTAAGCAGGCTGTCTCTAAACTGGCCTGAAGCGTAAGGCTCATGAATAAGCTTGAACCACTTATCGACAGTATCGTTCGAATCGAGCATTTCTCCAAATCCGTTATTGATGAAATATTCGCAGTTCTCTTCTTCTTGTCCAGGAATMGGCTCATAAAACAGCATTGGAATTCCTTTGCTCATTCCTTCTGTGCAGGTCATGCCGCCAGGTTTCGTAATTAGAAGATCGGAGACATCCATCAGCTTGTTCACCTCGCGAGTGAAGCCAAGTATACGAATGTTAGGATGCTGAAAAAGGGGATCGGCAAGCATTTTTTCCTTCATCTTCTCGTTTGAGCCAACGCAGTAAATGAGTTGTGTGCTTTCCCGCCATTTGGTCATATATTCAAGGGCATTGTCCTCGTATAAAATTCCCCAACCGCCGCCCATTATGAGTACGGTCGGCATGTTTTTCAAATCAAATTGCGCTCTAATCTCTTCTTTCTCGTATGTATGCCAGAAGTTGGGGTGAACAGGGATTCCTGTTACTTCAATTCGGTCTGTTGTAACCCCTTTTTCCATGAGCCGCTCTTTCACAAGCTCGCTTGAAACGAGGTATTTATTGACTTCTTGGTTTACCCATGACCCATGTGCATCATAGTCTGTAATAAGCGTATATAACCGTATGTCTAGTCCTAGACGTTTGAGCCGAGCAACGACAGCATTCGGTACAGGATGGGTGCATACGATTAGTTCTGGCTTCAGCTGGGATATGACCTGTGACGTTTGGGTATAAAACACACGATGAAGCGCAAGCTGTGTAAAGCGGTTAAGCGACTTCTTATAGTTGCTGCGGTACATAAGACCGACCATCTTTGGTTGTTTGCTTACCGTTTTGCGATATGCAGATATAATCCACGGACCAAGCACCGGATTAAGGAAATTTCCTAACTCGATGACGCGGGTCTGAATCCCCGGACTTAATTGCTTGAGTCCGACAGCGAGCGCATAGGCAGCTTGGGTATGACCAGAGCCAAAGCCTTCAGAGAGCAGAAGCACTCTTTTCTTACGCATTCATTCCACCTACTTTTCTAATTCCATATTACGATGCAAGTGCGACTAACACAAGTTTTATCCGCTAGGGTTGCGAATAATGTGGTGGATAAATTATCCTAGAATGAAGATGTACATGTTATTATTATATGTAACTAAGTAGTCAACTATATTTACATATATTTTACAAGCAAATATAACATAATAAAGTGAGGATGGTTCGATATGGAACGAAATAACCAGGTTGACGATAGTTTGAAAATAGGGGACAACGTTAGAGCTGAAATCCGCTCCGGTCATTATCTAGGTGAGCTTGTTGAAATTAACGGGCCTCGTGCTCTCGTAAAGGTATTAGCTGTGTTAAAGCATCCTGAGCAAGGAGACCTGCATAATCCTTATAATCCAGACGTGCCTATGTTTCATGAGCGTCGTGCACTAAGCTTTACAGAAAAAACAAATGTTTTGCTGCGTGACGTAAAGCGGCATACAGGTACTATTCCTGAGTATAACGATTCTTTAAGAGCTGCCGCAGAAGCCGAAATTGCTTCACTGGATCGACTGCAGCGCTGGGCGGCTAAAGGCTTGGAGCAAATGCAGCAGCTCTTAAAGGAATATAAATAGCTTTATATTATTTATTAATGAAGACGGTTTTTAGAGTATCGCGATAAATCACTTGGAATTGCAATCCTTCTGATAATGCGGCAAGCGGAACATATAACGTGCTTGCTTTGCCAACGGTATGAATAAAAGCAGGCGGTGTATTTAGTGCTTTAACTGCACCGTTTTCACGGAAAGAGGATTGCCCTACCGTTATATCCACCGCTCGATCGGCAACTTTTATAGTTGCCGTCTGCGCAGCGGCGTTCCATTTGGTGGTAGCGCCTAATGCGTCTGCAATGCTCCGAAGCGGTACGAAAGTGCGATTATGAACAACCATTGGTTTATTTGCGCTAATCATTTCTTTTCCATTAACGACAATAGCAATAGCAGCCTCATCATCCTTCGCTCTTGGCTTAACGATGCGATAATCTCCCCAAATGGCCTTCGAAAAGGATTTCCCCATTGCAGCATAACCCGCCCTGCTAGGATGTATGTCCCCTTTTGCAATTGAAGTATAGCTTAGCTCATTATCTATGAAGGAAGATGAGACATTTGCGATTTTAACATTAAATCCTTCTTTCACAAGCCGTTCGATTATCTGATTTAAGCGTTCCCGCAGCTGCTTGATGCTATCCTTCAGAAACAACCGGTCAGCCTCAGGGTAAAGAGGAAAGATGAGCGATCCTACCTTTAATGGAGGAGGGATTGGCAGATATTGATCTGCGATAATGATTTGGGCATTTGGCTGCTGAGAAAGCAGCAATCTTAGAGCAGGCTCAAGCTCCGTCTCGTAAGTGTCCAAAGCCTTGTCCAGCACAGCAGTCGTCTCGGCACGATCGGCACCCTTATTTAACTTGTCGAGAACAGCATACAAGTCGTTGCCGCCTATTGTCATTACGATTAGATCAGCTTCACTTAAGGCAGAGCGGAGCAGCGATGTTTCAACAAATATTCGCTCTGCGCGTGGATCGGGCAGCCCGCTCTGAATATCAGAGCCTTTTACGCTGGCACCGCTCACAACGGCTTCAATCCATCGCTTTAATCCTGATGTTTGGAGCCCTAGCACCCCATAATTGATGTACTCTGCACGAAGTCCATGGAATAAAGCTTGTTCGTATACATGCTCTACGAAGCCATATGGAATGGATTGTTCGGTAAAGCCATATTCGTAGCCGGCAGTTAATGAATCACCAACCGCGACGATGCGGTAAGTGTGATCATCTATCTTTTTGTCAACTACAGAGGCTGCATGAGCAGTAGGAGCGTTATTCCCGGCAGTGCTTATACTTAGTGGAGAGAAAATACCGGTTGTAAGCACGATAGCGATCAATACTGACGATGCAGCGCGAAACGCCGCTTTCCTAAACTTGCTATACAATAAGTACACACTCCTCTGTTAAAATAAAAGGAAATAAAAACTGCTGGGTATGCTATGATGATACTCCGCAGAGAATCGAAGCTAACGCCTTCCAAAACCATCTTCAATAATTGAATTTGTAGTAAAATAGTGCAAACTATTATGAAAATATTAAATTGATTCCGCTTTGGCCTAATGATAAAATAACAGGATAATCGCTATGACGCGGTAAAGGCCGGGTGTGGTCAATTAAACGTTAACGCTCTATAAGAGACGTTTCCGTTTAGCTTAGGAATGTCAAGGAGCAGGCCGGTGTGCCTCGCTGACTACCATTCTATGATAAAACAAGCCAAAAATGAAGCGTAATGCGTATTCATCGGTGCTTAATTTCAACACGTTCACGCTTACCCAAAAATCTTCTCATAGAAAGGTTGCTCACAATGAAAGAACATATTTTGGGATTGCCGCCGAAGCAGGGGCTCTATGATCCGCAGTTTGAGAAAGACGCATGCGGCATGGGCTTTGTGGCCAACATCAAGGGAATCAAGTCACACAAGGTCATTCGCCAAGCGCTGATGCTGCTCGAGAATATGGAGCATCGCGGTGGTCAAGGCAGCGAACCGAATACGGGAGATGGAGCAGGTATTTTACTTCAAATTCCTCATACATTTTTTGCGGCTGAATTAAAGAAGCAAGAAATTGTACTTCCCGTCGAAGGACACTATGCCGTAGGTATGATTTTTATGCCGCAGGATGAAGAAGCTCGCCGTGCAATTGAGCGTGAAGTGGAAACGATCGTTCAAGAGGAGAACCAATCGGTTATCGGTTGGCGTACGGTTCCAACGGATGATAAGAAACTGGGTGAATCCGCATTAGCTGTTAAGCCTTATGTTCGTCAATTGTTTATCGGCATGAACGACAGCCTGAAGGACAATATGGCATTTGAACGCAAATTATATGTTATTCGTAAGCGCGCTGAGCTTGCGATTCGTTATGCCGGCAAAGAAGGCGGCAATATGTTTTACTTCTCTAGCCTATCCTCCAGAAAAATCGTATATAAAGGAATGCTTACGACAGAGCAGGTGCGTTCGTTCTATACCGAGCTGAACGATGAATCCGTTGTTTCGGCAATGGCGCTTGTACATTCCCGTTTTAGTACGAATACATTCCCAAGCTGGGAACGCGCTCATCCTTTCCATTATATGATTCATAACGGAGAAATTAATACCCTTCGCGGCAATGTGAACTGGATGCATGCCCGTCAAACCTTGTTTGCCTCTGAATTGTTCGGTGATGATATCGAGAAAATCAAACCTGTTATTAACCCAGATGGATCGGATACAGCAATGTTCGACAACACGCTGGAGTTCCTATTCTTGTCCGGTCGTTCAATGGCACATGCCGCAATGATGATGGTGCCAGAGCCTTGGTCCAATCATGAGAGCATGAGCGACGAGCGCAAAGCATTTTATGAATACCACAGCACATTGATGGAGCCATGGGATGGCCCAGCTGCGCTTGGTTTTACTGACGGCGTAAAAATCGGTGCGGTGCTTGACCGCAATGGTCTTCGTCCAGCTCGTTATTACGTAACGAAGGACGATCATATTATTCTCGGCTCCGAGGCTGGAACCGTGGAGATTCCGCCAGAGGATATTTTGTACAAAGACCGCTTGCGTCCAGGGCGCATGCTGCTTGTAGATACAGAGCAAGGCCGCATCATTTCTGATGAAGAAGTGAAAGCGGAAATCGAGACCGAGCATCCATATCGCGAATGGCTGAATGAGCATCTTGTTGATTTGGAAGATTTGCCGGAAGCTCCTGAGCTGCCAGAACCAAACCATGCTACTGTTCAAATGAGACAGCAAGCATTCGGATACACATTTGAAGACATTCGCAAAGTGCTTGAGCCGATGGCTGGCAGCGGCATGGAGCCTATCGCTTCAATGGGTYATGATGCACCGCTGGCGGTGTTGTCAGAGCGTCCGCAGCGTTTGTACAATTACTTCAAGCAGTTGTTTGCACAAGTTACGAATCCGCCTATTGATGCGATTCGTGAGGAGATTATTACTGCGACAGGTACAACGATTGGTCCAGAACGCAATCTGCTTAATCCAGAGCCAGAGAGCTGCCGACACATCAAATTGGATACGCCTATTTTGTCTAATGAGCAATTCGCCAAGCTGCGCCATGTGCGCCGTCCTGGCTTCCGTTCCATTACACTCCCGATCTTCTTCCCTGCAAATGAGGGTGAGACGGGCTTGCGCGCTGCGCTTACACAAATGTGTGAAGCGGCTGATCGTGTTATTGCGAAGGGACATAATCTGCTTATTCTATCCGATCGTGGCGTCGACAAGGAAAATGCTGCAATTCCAGCTTTGCTGGCAGTAGCGGCACTGCATCATCATCTTATTCGCCAAGGTACACGGACAAAGGTTGCTATTTTGCTGGAATCCGGCGAACCTCGTGAAGTGCATCACTATGCATTGCTGCTTGGTTACGGCGTAAGCGCAGTTAACCCTTATCTTGCATTTGAATCGCTTGACGACATGATTAAGCAAGGCATGCTTCGCGGCGTATCACATGATAAAGCAGTGAAAAATTATATTAAAGCAGCCACTAAAGGCGTTATTAAAATATTGTCCAAAATGGGTATCTCGACCATTCAATCCTACCGTGGTGCTCAAATTTTTGAAGCGCTCGGTTTGAAAGAAGATGTGATTAACGAGTACTTCACATGGACACCGTCCCGCATCGGCGGCATCGGTCTAGATGTTATTGCTGAAGAGACGTTGAAGCACCATAACCGCGCTTTCGCTGAGCAAGAAGGCGGAGAGAAAGAGCTTGACTCTGGCGGTGATTACCAGTGGCGTAAAGATGGCGAAGACCATTTGTTTACACCGCAAACAATTCATACGCTGCAAATGGCTTCTCGTGCGAATGACTACAAGCTATACAAAAAGTTCTCTGCGCTTGTACAGGGCGAGGACAAAAAACATCTTACGCTTCGTTCTTTGCTCAAGTTTAAGGAAGGCCGTCAAGCCGTTCCGCTTGAGGAAGTTGAATCACTTGAATCCATCGTAAAACGCTTCAAAACAGGTGCGATGTCATTTGGTTCAATCAGTAAAGAAGCCCATGAGAGTCTGGCTATTGCGATGAACCGCCTAGGCGGCAAATCCAATACGGGCGAAGGTGGAGAAGATCCAGCACGCTTTATACCAGATGCGAATGGCGACTCCAGACGCAGTGCGATTAAACAAGTAGCATCGGGACGTTTTGGCGTAACGAGCAACTACTTGGTTAATGCAGATGAGATTCAAATTAAAATGGCTCAAGGCGCTAAGCCTGGTGAGGGCGGTCAACTGCCTGGCCTTAAAGTATATCCTTGGGTAGCCGAGGTTCGTGGTTCCACGCCTGGCGTAGGACTGATCTCGCCGCCGCCGCATCACGATATTTATTCTATTGAGGATTTGGCAGAGCTTGTTCATGACTTGAAAAATGCTAATCCACGCGCAAGAATCAATGTAAAGCTGGTATCTGGTGTTGGCGTTGGTACGATTGCGACTGGCGTTGCGAAAGGCCGCGCAGATGTTATTATGGTCAGCGGTTATGATGGCGGAACTGGAGCTTCTCCAATGGGCTCGATTCGTCACGCAGGTTTGCCGTGGGAGCTTGGTCTTGCAGAAACACATCAAACGCTAATGCTAAACAAATTGCGTGACCGTGTTGTTCTTGAGACAGATGGCAAAATGATGAATGGCCGTGACGTTGCGATTGCTGTACTGCTTGGAGCAGAAGAATATGGCTTCTCGACGGCTCCGCTTATCGTGCTAGGCTGCATCATGATGCGTGTATGCCAATTGGATACTTGTCCAGTAGGCGTTGCAACTCAAAATCCTGAGCTTCGCAAAAAATTTATGGGCGATCCTAGCCATGTTGTTAACTACCTGCGCTTCATTGCTGAAGAGCTGCGTGAGATAATGGCAGAGCTCGGTTTCCGTACCATTCAAGAAATGGTTGGCCGCGTCGATATTTTGGAAACGAAGCAGCTGCTTGAGCATTACAAAGCAAAAGGTATTGATCTCTCTGGCTTGCTGTACGAAGCTGATCTACCACAGGATGCAGTTCGCTACAATGTTCAAGAGCAAAACCATGGTCTTGAATTGTCGCTTGATATGCAGCAGCTCGTTCCACTTGCAAAGGCTGCGATTGAGAATGGCGAGCGCGTGCGCGGAACATTCCCTATTTTGAACACGAACCGTGTTGTTGGTACGATTCTTGGTAGCGAAGTTACCCGTAAATACGGTGCAGCAGGTTTGCCGGAAGATACGATTTCTTACCATTTTGTCGGAACGGCTGGCCAAAGCTTTGGTGCATTCGTGCCAAAAGGAATCACATTGTCAATCGAAGGCGATTCGAATGACTATGTAGGAAAAGGGTTATCCGGCGGTAAAATCATTGTAGCACCGTCACCAAAGGCAACTTTTGTGGCTGAGGACAATGTTATTATCGGTAACACAGCGCTGTATGGTGCTACTAGCGGTCAAGCCTATATCCGCGGTGCAGCTGGCGAACGCTTCGCTGTTCGGAACAGCGGCGCAAATGTAGTTGTAGAAGGTGTCGGCGATCATGGCTGTGAGTATATGACAGGCGGACGCGTCGTTATTCTTGGCCTAACAGGTCGTAACTTTGCGGCAGGTATGTCTGGCGGAGTCGCGTATATCTACGATGAGAAAGGCGATTTCTACAATCATTGCAATCTGGAGATGGTATTGCTGGAGCGCCTAGAAGACTCTGTAGATGTTGCTGAACTTCGTGGTTTGATTGAATCACATGTTAAGTATACAGAGAGTGCGATTGGTAACCGTCTATTGAATGATTGGGAAGCATCGCTTTCGAAATTCGTTAAAGTTATTCCTAAGGACTACAAGCGTATGCTTGAACAGATCCGCAAGGTTGAAGATACAGGCTTAGTGGGCGAAGCGGCACTTCTTGCAGCGTTCGAAGCGAACAAGAAAGAGCTTGCACGCGCAGGCGGCAAGTAATTCAGACTTATTTTATAAATCGTATATACGAGTAAAGGGACTGTCCCTGAAGTGAACTGCACCCCGTCAAGTAGACATTACAAATAATAAAACCTGTTAAACGGCCTTAGTCCTAAACTCCATTGGACTGAGGCCGTTTAGTTTCGCCTGTAATCGTTCGTAATTGTAAAAGTGAATGTAGGCTTCAATGTCCCGTTCAAGCTCATCAAAAGTTCGGTATGTATGCAAATAATATTTTTCGCACTTCAGGGTTCCCCAGAAGGATTCTATGGGACTGTTATCAATGCATCTCCCTACGCGA